>JBBJJH010000019.1 GCA_037623315.1 Halanaerobiaceae bacterium ANBcell28 | reverse complement strand
CATCTCCACCTAAATCAAAGATTTAGGTGGAGTTTTCTTGAGGCTTTTTGATAAATTTAGATAGGTATCCTTTATTATTATTCAGGAGGTATAGATATTACAGAAAATACGGATCTAGTAACATCATCTGAAAGAATTATAAATCTAAATAAAGATAATGAGAGGGATAAACTAAGGAGAAATAAGAAAATGAGGAGTGATATTAAATGAAATATTTTAAAAAAATAGTTGGAGATCGAATATATTTGTCACCAATATCTCTTGACGATGTAGAGCAATTCACTGAATGGTTAAACGACATTGAACTAACTATTAATTTAACATTATCAACACAGATATTTACTTTAGAAAAGGAAAAAGAAATATTAGATAAATTAAGCAAAGAAGGTTATAATTTCTCAATTGTAGATAAAAGTAATGATGAGTTATTGGGAAATTGTGGTTTGTTAAATGTTAATCAAATAAATCGCAACGCAGAGGTAGGAATATTTATAGGGAATAAGAATTATTGGAATAAGGGATATGGTACTGAAGCCATGAATTTATTATTAGATTATTCTTTTAATTTATTAAACTTAAATAGTATCTTTTTGCGTGTACATGCCTTTAATAAAAGAGCAATTAACTGTTATAAAAAATGTGGATTTAAAGAAATAGGAGTAAGAAGAGAGGCATATATCTTTGGTGGCAAGAAATATGATCAGATATATATGGATATTTTAGCTAGCGAGTTTAGTGGGCAAATAGATAAAATGATAGATAATAACTAGTTTCTATTTTTTTTAATGAAATGTGGACAAATACAATGGATTAGCTTAAAGCAGATATACAAAGAGATGGTCTTGTTAACTGCTTGAAAATATTTATGGATAATGATCTTAGATTTTAATTGCTGTGTAAGTATTGTTTGGATTAATACATATTAAGAGAATTGTAGTATTTATATATCGTTACTAGGATGTTATACTAATACTTAGAAGATGATTTTAATTCTTGTTTAGAATAATGCAAAAAAGTATACTGATCATTACAGGCTAAGGAAAAGCAACAAGATATGTATTCATTTTTTAAAAAAATAAAAACTTGATTTATTATTGCTTTGCCTATAGCCGAAGGTCAAATAATTAGTCAGGTATGACTCTTTAAAAAGGAGCTGTTAGTCCATGAATGAAATGAAAGATGTAACAATTGAAGTATTACAGGCTGTACTTCCTTTAACTGTAGTAGTGTTTTTATTGCAAATTATTATTTTATCTTCTCCTCTAAAAGAGATTATACAATTGTTTATAGGATTGGTGTTTGTTATTTCAGGTTTGATTTTATTTCTAGTTGGTATTCGTATTGGCTTACTTCCCATGGGAGAATATGTAGGAGACAGGATACCTGAGACTGGGAATCTGGGGCTTATATTATTCTATGCCTTCTTAGTGGGTTTTTTAGTAACAGCTGCAGAACCTGATGTTCGAGTCTTGTCTTCGCAAATTGATATGGTATCAGATGGAGCTATAGCTGATAATATATTAATTTATACTGTTGCCCTTGGAGTAGGAATATTTGTGGCACTAGCTATGTTAAAAATCTTTTTAGCTATTCCCTTGAAATATTTACTTATAGTCTCTTATATAGTAGTTTTTAGCTTGGCTATATTTACACCTGGATCTTTTCTGCCTATTTCTTTTGATGCCGGGGGTGTTACTACAGGACCACTCACTGCACCTTTCGTAATATCATTAGGAGTTGGAGCAAGTACCGTTTTGAGTAAAGGAAGTCAGTCTAAAGATAACTTTGGTTTTGTAGCTCTTGCTTCAATTGGACCGGTATTGGCTGTGATGATTTTAGGAGTGATTTATGGATGAACGGAATCGTTATATTTGAGGGATTATGGGAAAGGGTGTTAGAGGTCTCTGTGGCTCTATTACCATTAATCATTTTCTTTATATTTTTCCAAATTGTTTATTTAAAATTACCTCGTTCTGAGATTTCAAATATGTTTAAAGGAGTTATTCTGTCTTTTTTAGGGATTGTTTTATTTCTTCAAGGGGTACATGTAGGCCTACTGCCAGTTGGTGAAATATTGGGTGAAGTTATAATTGAAGAAAGCAGCAAAATATTTGTTGTATTTACTGGATTTATAATGGGCCTGGTAGCTACATTTGCTGAACCTGCTGTGATAGCTTTAACTGAGGAAGTGGAGAAGGTAAGTTCTGGCTATTTACCTCAAAAGGTTTTATTATCGACATTATCAATAGGGGTAGGTTTTGCTATAGCTCTAGCGATGCTTAGAATATTTTATGGTATTCCGTTGATGTATTTATTGATTCCTGGATATGGGATGGCTTTATTACTGACATTTTTTTCAAAAGAAAAATTTATTTCAATTGCGTTTGATTCTGGTGGTGTAGCAACTGGACCAATGACAGTTACTTTTATAATGGCTTTTTCAGTAGGGGTTGCCTCTCAAATTGAAGGTAGAGATCCTTTGATAGAAGGCTTTGGTATGATTGCCTTGGTAGCTCTAATTCCAATAATATCAGTATTACTCTTAGGTTTAATTTATCTAAGAAAGGAGAAAGAAAATGAACGAGAACTTGAAGATGAATCATAGTCTGATAATAACTATTGTAAAAAAAGGCCTGGCAAAAAAACTTTGCCAGGCAGCAATAGAAGCAGGTGCTGAAGGCGAAACTACAATACTTGCTAGACAAGCTACTAGTAAAAAATTAAAAAAATTTATAGGTCTTTCTATAAATGAGGAAAAAGAGGTAATACTTACAGTAGTTAAGGAAAAAGATGAGAACAAAATATTTGATACAATTATCGAGGAATGTAGGCACTGTGGTCTTAAAGACACTATTGTATTGATTATTGATATAAAAAAGGTGGATGGTATTGTCCATTTGTTTAAGGAGGGTTCAAAAGAAATGTTTAATAAGAGTTATGAAATGGAATTAAATAATAAATATGATTTAATAGTTACTATTGTGGAAAGAGGGCGTGCACAACTTGTAGGTGAAGCTGTTAAGAAAAATGGTGGATATGAAACAGTTATTATAGGCGCTAGAGGTGCTGGCATTCATGAAAAAGCAAAATTATTTGGTTTTACTATTGAACCTGAAAAGGAAATAATTTTGAGCTTAGTCCTTAAAAAGAAAACAGAACAAGTACTTAACAATATTATCGAGAAGGCAGAGCTTCATAAGTCTGGCAAGGGTCTTTCTTTTGTATTAGATGTAAAAAAAGTTGCAAATCTTAAGGATGGGATTGAAAAACCAAGAAATAAGGATGAATAGGATAGATTATAATATAAATAAAGGTGATAATTTCATGGAAAATATAAATGTGATACTATTTGCTGATTTTGAAACCTTAGATGCTTTTGGCCCTGTAGAAATACTGGGTAAATTAAATGACTTATATAATATTGAATTTTACTCTGAAAAGGGAGGTCTGATTAAAAGCAGCCAGAATGTAAAAGTAGATACCATAGCTATATCTGAAATTAAAAATCACGACATATTACTTATACCAGGCGGCTATGGTACCCGAAAGGAAGTTAAGAACCCAGAATTAATCCAAAAGCTGAAAGAATTGTCTATAAAGGCTAAATATGTTTTAACTGTCTGTACTGGCACTGCCTTGCTGGCAAAGACAGGACTTTTGAAGAACTTAAAAGCAACATCAAATAAGAGGGCTTTTGATTGGGTTATACAGCAGGACAGGGATGTTCTATGGATTAGAAAAGCCCGATGGGTGAATGACGATAAATTTTATACTTCTTCAGGTGTTTCAGCAGGAATGGATATGGTATTGGGCTTTATAAGAGATACAGTTGGACTAGAGAGCGCTGAGAAGATAGCAAAGAATATAGAATACATATGGAATAGAGATAAGGATGTTGATCCTTTTTATAATACTGATCTTATTTAAGGATGTGCTATTATGTTTAAAGTGGATAAATATCTTAATTTGGAGTATAGACTAAAGAACTTAGAAGACCTTGAAAGATACTTATATTAGAATGAGAATAAGATATATTAGAGAATTAATAAAGAAAGGTCGGTAAAAAATGAAAAAGCTTATCCCTTTTGTTATTATAATTATCATTTTTTTTGCAGAGTCTATTATGGCTCTGGAATTGGAAAAAGAATGGTCAATAAAAAAAGACATAATTGACTGGCATATCTCTTATTCTGGAAATTATATTGCTTTGATAAATGAGGATAACTACTACATTTATGATACAAATGGAGATGTTTTTCTAGAAGGGAAAAATATATGGAAGGCTCATGGCATAGAGGTAACAGATCATGAGTTTATGCTTAAAGGTTTTTTTGAAAGAAGCTATAACGAGTTCTCATGGAATTATCCTTATTTTCGCATTTTTAATTATAATGGTGAATTTATCAGAAAAGGTATCCCAGTCTTTCTTGGCAACTACTTTAGTCCTCATGGAAATTTTGTGTTAAGCGGGTATGGATATGAGGTATTTGCATTTTCAAATTCAAAAGGCCAAATACCTGATGATAATAAGGTGATTTCAGATTCCCTTCCATACCATCCATACATCTCATTTGAAAAGGATAATCAAAGAGAAAATTATGATATTTTTTATAGCAATGAGGAAAGATTTGTAGTTACTAAACATAGTGGGGTATTTGAAAATAAAGATGGAAACTTAATACAAATTAAAGATTACTATGATTTAGGCTATTTTAATGATATGGCTTTTATAAATAATAGCACTTATATTTTAATTAAGAAAAATAACAGAATTTATATTGATAATAGATATCAAGATAACTTTATATATGAAATGTATGATGATCAAATGAATTTATTATGGGAAAGAGATGATATACAAGGAAAGTTATATGGTAGTAAAAATGGCTTTCTTACAACAGATAAAAATTTAATTGTATTTTATGATATAAATGGTCAGGCAATACATAATGTTGAATTATCTGAAGAAATTAAAAGGGTATTTACATTTGCTGATAAGGATTTTGCATTTCTACAAATGGACGAAAGCCTTTTGAAAATGGATTTAAGAGGTAATATTTTAGGAAAGGTAAAGATTGAGCATCCTTTTGTCTTTTTATCTAGTGGAGAGAGGGTCTTTAAATTATATATAGAAGATGATTTATTAAAAAACAAAAATAATTATACCACTATTTTTAATACTGCTCAGATTGAGATAATATCTTATGGTTTTAAATATTAATTTTAAGGGAGCTATTATATTATGAAAAAATCAATAATTATTATCCTGTTCTTATCATTCATTTTAATTTCGCCTTTAACAAAGGCAAACATAATTCTTCCATCTGATTTTAATTTAACTATTGAAGATGATGAAAGTGAGATCATTAAATATACTATAGTTTTTCATGGTTATAAGTTTCAAGGAGAGGGGATAAGTAAATCTTCTGATGCTATTTATCTTGATAAAATCTGGATTAAGACCCCAGAGTTTTACTGGTATGATCAGATTGGAAGAGAGCAAGAGCTTAACAAAAAGTTTGTTTTTTATAATGTTAAAATCTCTTCAGATGGTATTATAGGTAGCTATAAATATAATTTATCAGCCAGTACTTTACAAGATGACTGGATACTAGATATTAAAGAAGTGACATTGGATAATCAAGGTTTGAAAGCAAGTGGAAAAATATATCTTCCAATGGGTTTTAAGGGTTTGCCAGTATGGTTTACTCAGAACTTAAATCAAGATCTTAAGCCTGGTCCTGCTTATATGCATAATTATGATTATAATCTATCTCAGGAAGAAGGGCCACTTCATATTATTGAATCAAGATTTGAAGAAGGCATGATATGGTTTGACAAAGGCCTTGTTAGCTATACTACAATTGACAATCAAGATTTAGAACTTTACATATATAATTTTCATATTGATAAAAGTGGGACTCTTAGATATGACCCATATACTTTTCATGGGGACGATTATCAGATAAGTATCGGAAATATTGATTTGCAAATCCCAACGATAGTACCTTATTTAGGAGGTGACGGCCTTAGTCGCTGGATACATTTTGGGCCAACAAATAATAATATCAGAATAGTAAATTCTACTCAAAATATAGATTTTAATCATCCATATCTGGATAGTAAGGAAATGACAGGATTTTTGAATTCAATAAAATTTGAGGCAAGTAAAGGCTTTTTGAAGAAAGATAATCTTTTTATTGATAATATGTCCTTATATCTACCAATAAAAGATGAAAGAGCTGTAATTAATCTAAAAAATGTAAGATTGAATAAAGAAGGTTTTGATTTTAAAGAAACTGAAATAGATGGTTCCATAATAAGTATTGATGGTCTAGGAGATATTAAAATAATTGCTATTAAAGTACTT
The DNA here is from genome assembly GCA_037623315.1 of Halanaerobiaceae bacterium ANBcell28. GTDB lineage: Bacteria > Bacillota > Halanaerobiia > Halanaerobiales > DTU029 > JBBJJH01. The sequence goes on along the minus strand of JBBJJH010000019.1, from coordinate 67,212 downwards.
GCTGATAAATTAATCTTAAATGGTGATTTTATAAAATATTCAGATGGATTAATTCAATTTAAGGAAAAATATCATATTAAAAATTTATCTTTACAGGAGATTATAATTAATGAAAGTGGTATTGAATTTATTGACTTGAAAATACCAAAACAAAAAATAAATTATAGTAATAGCTTTCTGCAATTTAATAAATTAAGATGGATACAAGAAAGAAAGGATAATTCGTTTGAATTGCTTTTAGCTGATGCTAGATCTATTTTTGATGCTAGGGAGTTAATTACTATTTATCTAGAAGAGACATTATTTGTAGATGATCAACTTGAATTATTTATCCGATATCAGGATAATGAAGTGAAATATGATAATTGGATTAAGACATTATCTGAAGATAGTTCTTATAGAACAGATTTTTATGAAAAAAATGTTGGAAATATGAATATAAAAGTACCATGTATATTTGTAATTTTTGATGACTTTGAAACTAGGCATTTTTATCATATGGATATGATTTATTTTACTACAAGCAGAAATCTAATTTCATATGATCATTTAGTAAAATTATCTGGTTCTAGTCAAGAAATATATTTTAAGCATCCTTATCTGGATAGAAACAATTTGATAGGATATTTGAATACATTGAAATTTAAGACAAATAAAGCTAACTTGTTCTCGGATAGGCTGATTTTTGATGAAATGTTCCTTTCTTTTGAAATGAATAATGAGGAAGTTATTATTAGTCTAGAAAATATTATTCTAAACAATGATGGGTTTAATTTTACTAATACTAGTATAAAGGAATCAAATATTCATATTAGCTCACTGGCTAAGATTTATTTAACAGACATCAAAGTAGTTAGGCATAACGTAATCATGGATGGAGATATAGTTTTTAAAGAAAAAGCCACTCAATTATTGGATAGTTATTCTATAAACAATGTTGAGTTGCAGGAATTTATTGTTAATGGAAAGGGCATTGAATTTTTAGATATGAATTTATCAGAACAAAATATTAACTATGGGAATAGCTTGATTGTTTTTGATCAATTTAGATGGAAAAAAATTTATAAAAATGAATTGCTTTTACCTGCTGCACACTTAATTTTAGAAGATAAGCAAGGAAAGGTTATTGTACCCTTAGGTGATAGCTTGATATTAGATTTAAATGGTGAATTTTGGATTAATGTAGTAGGAGAAAAATTAAAATTATATAATTGGATTAATGATAGATGAGTTGAAAAGAGTTTTTAAATTTTTGTAAATGTTAATAATTATAGTTTATAATTATTATGAAAATGATAGTTTTATTGAATTGATTAATTATGAAGTATACTTATACTGATCTTATTTAAGGATGTGCTATTATGTTTAAAGTAAAGTGTATTTTGTTTGACTGTATGGAAACTTTAATTGATATTAAGGATTATCCTGATCTAAGCATGTATGCTTCATGGGCATATTATGGTTCCGGATGTGAAGATAAATGGGATAGTTTTGAAATGTTTTTAGATGAATATAAGAAAGCTAGAGACTATCTTGATAATATACACAAAAATCATAAAGAATATAACATATATAATCGATTCAGATTAATGATTGATAATGTATTTAAAGATGAAAAAGAAGAGTTTAGGAAAAAATTATTTAAAATGATAACTTATAATTACTGGAAAAATTATAAATCTAATTGTTTTGTAAGGCCTGAAGTGAAAGAACTATTGAAGAAATTACATAAGAAGTTTTCTTTAGCAGTTGTATCAAATTTTATGAAAGAAGATGGAGTAGAAGAATTATTAGAAGAGAATGGTATTATTAAATACTTTGATTTTATTCTTACATCAATTAAAACTGGCTGGCGTAAGCCTAATGAGATAATTTATAATGAGGCTATTAAAAAAGCTGGGGTAAGTTTTGATGAAATTATCTTTGTTGGTGACAATTATCATTGTGATTATCAGGGTCCTAGGCTAATAGGGCTTAATTCTATATTGCTAGATAGAAAAAATAAACATCTTTATCTTGAGAATAGAATAAAAAATTTAATAGATCTTGAGCGATATATATATTAAATATATCTCTGATTTAGGAAAATATCTCATATCTACTTAAAAGTTAATAGACTTAGGACAACACGTAAATTTGTATTAGATAGACTTCTTCTACAATAAGTTGAAATTATCAATATTTTGAAGTATAATTACATAAAAGGGAATTTTTACATAAAACAAGTATGTCTAAAGAAAGTTGTAAAGTAGGAAGAAAGTATTTCCCGATCTTGGAGGTGTAGTAATAAAACTAAATTTTGTTGACGTGAAGGTAAATGGAAAAGTAAGTTGAAAAAGTTGGGAATCCAATGATTAAGTTTATTTAATATATATTTTGGTAATTAAAAATATACAAAAAGCCATGGTTTTATGGAGGTACTTATTTCAGTAATTATATTACTTACGATTTCTATCTTAGCTATTATAATTTACAATGAATTAATATCTAAACGCTAGCTAGAAGCTAGCTATTTTCTATAAAAAATAGCTCTTAGTATTGAAGATTAAAGTACAGGCATGTGATAGGAAAGAAGTAAAGAATATAATATGAAAATAATATTTATACACAGTTAATATGACTAGAATACAAAATTTAGGAGGTAATTGATGTTTAATAGAATATTTCCAGCAAAAAAAGTAGGCTTAGTTATTACAAATAAAGTACAAGCTTATGAAAGTAAACGAGGAGTATTTTTAAATGAAGATATAGAAAGTATTATAGATATTAAACATAATAAAAATCTAATGAATATACCTGACTATTGGCTAAAAAAGAGCCAATTAGAAATTATCTATAAAAAAGTTTTAAAGGAATACAATAGTTTTTTAATAAAACCTCAATTGTTATTATGTATCCCTCATGAATTGACACTAAATGATTGCAAACAAATTATGCTAGATACAACATTAAGTGTTGGTTTTAGAAAAACTTATATAGTGGATAATCTTTTAGTGGCAGCAGTTGGTTCCAATCTCTCTATAGAAGAAAGAAGAAAAAAAGTATTGTTATATTATCAGGATGAAAAAATCTATTTAGCATTGTTTTATGCTGGATCAGTAATCGATGTAATGCTTATTCAAAAAAAATTATCTGACTTAACTCAAGAAGACATAATATTAAGAATTGAAGAGATTCAAAATAATTTACCGTCAGATGTTTCTAAATATTTTCTTAAAATTAAGGATAAATTAACACAAACAGACTTAGTAAATGACTGGAATACTAATGAAATAAATAATATATATTTGTCTTTACCTAAAGAATATATGTATAATTATAGTAACTATATAGGAAAATATCAGGTGACGAAGTTAGAATATGAAGATTGTCTTATAAAAGGGGTTGAAAGCTTATTCGGGGAGATAGATAAGCTATAGATTTTATCCTCAGAAAATTAGAGGGTCTTAACTCATTATTATAAATAATCATTTTTAAATATAACTTAAATTATAAAATTATAAATTTTTCTTATGAAAGATCTTTAATTTGCAAAAATTAAAGATATCAAGTATAATTGCAAAAAAGATAAAATATAATAGTGATGGGGTGTATTTATGAGAGAAGTTAGATATAATCAATATGCAGAAGAAGCAATTCAAGGATTATCACAAGGAGCGTTTTTAACTGTTAAAGATGGAGATAAGGTCAACACTATGACAATCGGCTGGGGTAATATTGGCTTTATCTGGGGAAAGCCCGTTTTCATGGTAATGGTTAGAGGCTCTCGCTATACTTATGAGTTTATGGAAAAAAACGATGAATTTACTGTTAGTATTCCTTTTTCTAATAATATGAAAGATGAGTTGAAGTTTTGTGGTACTAAGTCAGGCAGAGATTATGATAAGTTTCAGGAATGTAATTTAAAAGCCATTCCAGGCAAAAAAGTAGCAGTTCCATTAGTAGCTGGCTGCGATCTTCATTATGAATGTAAGATAAAATTCAAACAGGAGATGGACCCTAAAGATTTAGATATTGACTATAATGAGAAATGGTATACAGAAGGAAATTATCACACTTTATATTTTGGAGAAATTCTAGCTAGCTTTTATGATGATGAAATATAAAAATTAAAATCTTTTAATTCATACTTACTCATATTTTTAATATATTTAAAATAAGAGAAGTGAATAGAGACCTAAATGGTAGAAAATAAGAGAGAACCATTTATTAACAAATAAAGCTAAATTAGCTTTCTTGTTTAAGCATTTTATTATAATGCTTAAACAATTGTTAATATGGTTCTCTCTTTCTATTCTATAAAATTAGGAGGTTGTTTGATGAAATGTGATATTCTTATAATTGGTGGAGGTGTAGTGGGAACTGCAATAGCTCGCGAACTATCCCGTTATAATTTGGAAATTGTATTGTTGGAAAAAGAAGATGATGTGGCCATGGGTAGTAGTAAGGCCAATTCTGGAATTGTTCATGCTGGTTATAACTCCCCTGCTGACACATTAAAAGCCAGATTAAATGTTAAAGCTAACCCTCAGTTTGATAAGCTTTGCGCAGACCTTGACGTTCCATTTAAAAGGATTGGTTCATTAGTAATTGCATTTAATGAAGATGAGCTTAAACAATTAAAATGGGAAAAAGAAAATGGAGAAAAATTAGGTATAAAGGGTCTTAAAATATTAAGTAGAGATGAATTGTTAGAAAAAGAGCCTAATCTGAATCCTAAAGCAAAATACGGTCTTTATGCTCCTAGCGCTGGAATAGTATCAAGTTATGAACTTACAATAGCGCTGGCAGACAATGCTGTTATTAATGGAGGCAAAGTTATGCTAGAAACCGAAGTAAGAGATATAATTGAAGAAAAGGGAAGAATTCAGGGTGTTAAAACAAATACTGGAGATTTCTATGCTTCATATGTAATTAATGCTGCCGGTCTTTTTGCTGATGAAATAGCTAATTATTCTAATGATACAAAGATTGAATATAGCTTACGAAAAGGTGAATATCACCTTTATGATAAGAACTGGGGTAATTTTGTGACACATATATTATTCCCAACCCCTTCTAAGGTATCAAAAGGAATATTAATAACCCCTACAGTACACGGGAATTTAATGATTGGGCCAAATGCTGAGGAGACAAAAGATAAAAAAGATTTAAGCACAAGTAAAGTTGCTTTGAACGAAGTCTTTGAATCAGCCAAAAAATTAGTCCCTGATTTGAAAAGACTTGATATTATTAATTCATTTTCTGGTATTCGAGCAAAAGAAAAATCAAATGATTTCATCATAGCTGCCTCAAAAGGATTAGAGGGTTTGATTAATGTAGCGGGAATTCAATCACCGGGTTTAAGTGCTGCCCCTGCTATTGCTGAGATGTTGCTAGATATTTTGCATGAGTACAATCATGAATTAAAAAGAGATATTGATTTATCATTTAAAAAAAACTTTAAAGAGACTTTAACTCCTAAAAAAAGGCTTTATAGGACCGATTACTATAATTGGCAGGAAATTATTGCAGAAAATCCTGACTTTGCTGAGATTGTCTGTCGTTGTGAAAAAGTAAGTAAGGGTGAAATAATTCATGCTATAAATAGACCAGTGCCGGCCACGAGTATAGATGCTGTTAAAAGAAGAACTAGAACGGGTACTGGAAGATGTCAAGGAGGCTTTTGCCAGCCTCGTGTACTTGAAATTCTGGCTAAAGAATTAAATATATCTCCTCTGAAAGTGAGTAAAAAAGGTAAAGGTTCATGCTTATTATTTGCCAGAACAAAAGAAATGTTACTTTCCAAGATGGCTGGTGAAAAGTTATGAAAAATTATCAACTTGTTATTATAGGTGGAGGACCAGCAGGTTTGGCAGCAGCCTTAAAAGCAAAAGAGAATGGTTTAAAGAAGATATTGGTATTGGAAAGAGATAGATATCTAGGAGGCATTTTACAACAATGCATTCATAATGGTTTTGGACTGGAATATTTTAAAGAAGAATTAACTGGCCCAGAATACGCATCTCGATTTATAGAAAAGATTAAAACCCAGGATATCGAATATAAAACTGAAACTATGGTTATAGGGATTAGCAATAATGAAAATTGGAGTTTAGATAATAAAAAGACTAATAAAAGCAATATTGAGAATAAGGATTTTAAAAACATTATAGCTATAAATAGGGAAGATGGTTTATTAAATATTAAAGCAAACGCTGTAATATTAGCAATGGGTTGTCGAGAAAGAACTCGGGAAGCTATTAGAATTCCTGGTACTAGACCAGCAGGGGTATTCTCGGCGGGAACAGCACAAAGATATATTAATATCGAAGGATATATGCCTGGAAAAGACGTAATCGTTCTAGGTTCAGGAGATATAGGTATGATAATGGCTAGAAGAATGACTCTGGAAGGAGCTGAAGTAAAAGCTGTCCTTGAGATTATGCCATATTCTTCAGGTTTAATGCGTAATAAAGTACAGTGTCTAGATGACTTTGATATTCCCTTAAAGCTATCGCATACAATTACTGAAATTAAGGGAAAAGATAGGGTTGAAAGTGTTATAATTAGCGAAGTAGATGAAAATTTGAATCCTATAGATGGAGCAGATGAGGATATAGAATGTGATACTATACTCTTTTCAGTTGGTCTAATACCAGAAAATGAGTTATCTAGGGACTTAGGAGTTAAGATTGATAAAATTACGAATGGTCCTGTAGTCGATGAATATAGAATGACTAGCATAAAAGGCGTTTTTGCCTGTGGAAATGTTCTTCATGTTCATGATTTAGTAGATTATGTATCTACTGAAGCAGAGATAGCTGTAAATGCTGCTGAAAAATATATAAATAAAGAATTAAAGGAACGAGAAAATCCTATTGATTTAATTCCTGAAAAAAATGTACAGTATATTGTTCCCCAGTATATTAAATATCACGATTTAAATAGAAAGTTTGTAAATCTCTTTTTTAGAGTAGAAAAACCTCTTAATAATGTAAATATTCTTATTTTAGATCAAGATAATAATCTGATAAATTCATATAAAAAAGATATAGTACATCCTAGCGAAATGCTTAAAATTGTTTTGACAAAAAAAGACTTCAAAAAAGTGTTAGATAAGATTAGAATATCTGTAATTAAGGAAGGAAGTGAGAGTTTTGTGTCGAACTAATATAATATGTATATCTTGTCCAAAAGGATGTCAGATTACAGTTGAAAGTATGAACGGAAAGATAAAGGGGATATTTGGATGTGATTGTTCTGCTGGTAAAGAATATGCAGAAGAAGAGTTCGAAAACCCTTCTAGAATTTTAACAACAACAGTTAGAATAAAAAACGCTTTTCTTCCTTTGCTATCTGTCAAGACATCAGCTCCAATACCTAAAGATATTCTTATGGATGCTATGAAAGAAATTGCAAAAATAGAAGTAGAAGCATCAATAAATATTTCTGATATAATAATTGAAAATTTTATGGAAACAGGAATAGATGTAGTAGCTACTCGGTCTATAAATAAAGTAAAATAAACGAGAAATATGTTTAATTATAGCTATTAAAATTTGGAGTTGAATAAAAATAGTCTTTTTGGGTATTTTTTACTCAATAATTGGTAAACTAAGAGAAAATATTTGATTTAGTAAAATTAATTGCAGGTATTTTAGAGTTCATAAAGAACTATATTAAATGGTTAAACTTATAAAAATAATTAAAATAATTAAAAATAAGAATTAAAGTGTTTTGGGAGGAGATTTTTTTATGGATTATTTTAAACGAAGTAAGATTAAAGATATTTTATACAAAGGAATTGAGGAAAAAGGAGATGTAGTAGTATTAGGCTGGGTGAGAACTAAAAGGGTTTCTAAAAATATAGCGTTTTTAGAATTAAATGATGGGAGTTCTTTAAAGAATTTACAGATTGTTGTTCTTGACCCAGAAAAGTTCCCTTTAGATGATATTAGTACTGGTGCTAGTTTGAAAGTATGTGGTTATTTAGAAGAAATAGAGGGTAGAGAACAAAGTGTTGAAATGAAGGCAGAAAAGATTATAGTATTAGGTGAAGCACCATCTGATTATTTATTACAAAAAAAACGTCATTCATTTGATTTTCTAAGGGAAAATGCTCATTTACGTCCAAGAACTAATACTTTCGGTGTTGTAAATAGATTTCGTAGCAAGCTAGCTCAGGCAATTCATACATATTTTAAGGAACGTGATTTTTATTATATTCATTCTCCTATTATCACAACTGGTGATGCAGAGGGTGCAGGTGATATGTTTCAGGTTACGTCTCTTGATATGAATAACTTGCCTTTAGATGATAAGGGTAACGTTGATTATAAAGAAGATTTTTTTGGAGAAAAGGCAGGTCTTACAGTAAGTGGTCAGTTGGAAGGTGAGATTCTAGCAACTGCTATAGGAGATGTTTATACTTTTGGTCCTACTTTCAGAGCTGAAAATTCAAATACATCACGTCATGCTTCTGAGTTCTGGATGATTGAGCCAGAGATGGCTTTTTGTGAACTAGATGAAATGATGGATATTATTGAAGATTTTATTAAATATCTATTTAATTATGCTTTAGAAAATGCTCCTGAGGAGATGGAGTTTTTTAATAAATGGATAGATAAAGGTAGAATTAAAGTATTAGAAGATATTATAAATGTTGATTTTGGTAGAGTAACTTATACTGAGGCTATTGAAATTTTAGAAAAAGCTGATGAGAAATTTGAGTTTCCAGTATCCTGGGGTATTGATTTACAATCAGAACATGAAAGATATCTAACGGAAAAATATTTCAAAAAACCAATTATGGTTACAGACTATCCTAAAGATATTAAAGCTTTTTATATGAAAGTAAATGATGACAATAAGACAGTCCGTGCAGTAGATTGTCTTGTTCCAAAAGTTGGAGAAATTATTGGGGGAAGTCAAAGAGAAGAACGTTATGATGTTTTATTAGACAGAATGAAGAAACAGGATATGGATGTTGAAGAATATTATTGGTTCCTGGAATTACGAAAATATGGTACTGTACCACATTCAGGTTTTGGCTTAGGTTTTGAAAGAATCTTAATGTATATATCTGGGATGAGTAATATTAGGGACGTTATACCTTTCCCTAGAACACCAGGAAATGCTAAATTCTAGTTTAGGTATCGTTTAATTCTTTTAATAAACTTTAGTATAGTCTATATTTGAACAGGAGGAATTTAATGTTATCTTATAATAAAAAGACCTTAGTTTTTTTAAGGTCTTTATTTACTCTAATTCTTGTTTTGTCGTTATCATTCATGTATTCTCAAGGAATAAAGTCTGCTGAAATAAGTGAAGAATACTATCCACTTGCAGTATATGGTGGTGAACCAGAGGCTGTAATGGCAGCTGTTGCTGCGGCCAGACAGGGAATTGATACAGTTATTTTAATCGACAATGAACAAGCTGGTGGCTTAATGACCTATGGCGGACTCAATTTTATCGATATAAATCATGGTCCTCAAGGAAATAGTATTAATAGGGGTTTATTTGCAGAATGGCATAAAAGAGTCGGTGGAAAGGTTACCTTCTCTATAAGTAAAGCTACTGAGGTATTTGAAGATATGTTACTTGCTGAAGAAAATCTAAAGATATATAGAAATGTTCAAATAATAGAAACAATACCCAAGAATAAAGATCTTAAGTCTCTAATAATAGAAAGTGAAGCAGGGAGAAAAAAAATAATTGCAGAAGTTCTTATTGATGCCAGCCAGGATGCTGATCTTGCTTATCTGGCTGGAGTTCCTTTCTTTGATGGTGGTGCTGATATTGGTTTGCCCGATCGGCATATGTGTGTAACACTTGTTATGCATATGGATGGAGTAAACTGGGCAAAATTAGCTCAGGATGTAAGAACAAATAAGTTTGGGCCTTCATTTATGGATAAAGGTCACGCTTGGGGTTTTGTTGAAATTGGAAGTCTATATCAGCCAGTAGATAAAAACACTAAAATGCGTGGTTTGAATATAGTAATTGAGGAAGAAGGGGACCTTAGTGAAGTTTATATAAATGCTTTACTAATATTTGACGTAGAACCTACTAATCCAGATTCTCTTGCCCTAGCTCATCAGAGGGGACAAGAAGAAGCAAAACATGTTCTTAAATTTTTACAGGAAAACTTAGCAGGCTTTGAAAATGCTAGTTTATTAGCTTTTCCAGATGAACTATATGTTCGAGAAAGTCGTCATATGATATCAAAAGAGCAGCTAAGAGTAGAGGATGTTTTTAATAATAGAATTCCTAATGATACAATTGCCTTAGCTTCATATCCTCTTGATTACCAAGCTTCAAGTCCAGATTATAAAGGTTTTGTTCTATTTAATCCGATAGTATATGGTTTGCCTATTGGATCAATGATCCCTCTTGGAATAGATAATCTAATGGTAGTAGGTAGAAGTTCAGGCTATAGTTCTTTAGCTGCTGCCAGTGCTAGAGTATTACCAACAGGTATGTCTGCAGCTGAAGCAGCTGGAATTTTATCTGCTTATGCAATAGATCAACAAAAAAATATTTCTGAATTAATAGATAATCACGAAATTATTGAGAAACTACAAAGAGAATTAGGTATTTTAAATGATATTGAAAGCTATAAAGTCTGGGAAGGTGCTTTAACACGTAATCTTAGATATCATGATAAAAATATTTCAGAGCATATTGAATATCTTTTATCATGGGGTTTGATTATTGGTGGATATAATAATGATTTTAAGCTTGATTCAAGTATAAGTGAAAAGGAGTTTGCTCATATTATTATAAAAGGCCTTAAACAACAGGATTCAGCTATATTTTACGAATGGGTTCCAGGTGGTCTTGAAACTATGAGTACTTACCAGGATCTTACAAGGAATCAAGCAGCTATGTTATTACTAGTTGCCGCAAGTCAAAGAATAGCTGATCTTAGTCAAGAAGAAATTTATCAAAAAGCTATTGACTTAGAGCTTATTCCTGAGCTTATCCAAGTTAAGATAGAAGAAGATCGTATTTTGAATCGTAGTGAAGCTTATATAATAATATCATCATTTTTACAGCAAAATTATAATTCTGAGTACTTAATGTTTTATAGAGGTGAATATAATGGATGATTCTTATTCTTATTTTAAATATCCGTCTCCTTTAGGAATTTTAAATATATATTTTACAGCTAGAGGTATTTATGATATTTCTTTCTACGATGGAAGAAAAAGAAATAATGATCATGTAAATATTAGAACCACTGATTATACTATATATAAATATATTTTTGAAGAATTAAATGATTATTTTACAGGAAAGTTAAAAGAATTTGAAGTGCCGATTATTTTAAGAGGTACAGAATTTCAAATAAAAGTATGGAAAGAAGTAATGAAAATACCATATGGTGAATATATTACATATGGTGAAATTGCTAAAATTATAGGTTCTTCTAAAGCTGCTAGAGCTGTGGGTAATGCAAATAATTGTAATCGCTTACCAATTATTATTCCTTGTCATCGCGTAATTGCTTCAAATGGAGAGATGACTGGTTATCTTGGTGGAATTGAACGAAAGAAATGGTTATTGAATCACGAGAAAAAATATAGGAGGCGAGTTAATTATGGCTAAAGAATTACCATCTAGAAACGAAGTTGATGATCAACATAAGTGGAATTTAGAAAGTATCTATAAATCTGATGAAGAATGGGAAAAAGATTTTAATAAAGTTAAAGAAATGTTAAAGGAAGTAGAAAACTATAAAAGTCAATTAGTTTCTTCTAGTGAGAAATTGTATGAGGGGATTGAACTAATTTTAAAAATCGAAGAGCTTGTATCAAGACTATATGCTTATTCCCACATGAGACATGATGAGGATACAGGGAACCAAACTTATCAGGGAATAAATAACAGAGCACAAAGTCTTTATAATGAAGTTAATAGTGCTATTTCTTTTATGGTACCAGAAATAGTATCCCTTTCGAAAGAAGATATGGAGAAGTATTTAGAAGAAAAAGAAGAATTGCAATTATATCGTCATTTATTGGAAAATATAATGAGAAAAAAAGATCACTTTTTAAGTGCTCAAGAAGAAAAACTATTAGCTATGGCCGGGGATCTTGCACAGGGTCCAGGTAATATTTTCGGCATACTTAATAATGCTGACCTTACTTTCCCGACAATTGAAGATGGAGAAGGAGAAGAAGTCAGAATTACCCATGGTCGCTATATTGAATATATGCAAAATAAGGATAGAAGGGTTCGTGAAGACGCCTTTAAAGCTTTATACAGTAAATATGATGAATTTGAAAATACCTTTGCTAGTACATTAAATACTTCAGTTAAGAGCCATATTTTTTATGCTAGAGCCAGAAACTATAATTCTGCATTAGAAGCAGCTCTTGATAATGATAATGTACCAGTAGATGTCTATAATAATCTGATTTCCACAGTGAGAGATAATATTGATGCAATGTATCAATATGTATCTATTCGTAAAAAGGCTTTAGAGCTTGATAATTTACATATGTATGATGTTTACGTACCACTGGTAAAAAATCTTGATCTTAAAATTCCTTACTCTGAAGCAAAAGAAACAGTATTGAAAGGAGTTGCTCCTTTAGGTGAGGAATATTCAAGTATTATGCAAAAAGGGTATGATTCTGGCTGGATAGATGTATATGAAAATAAAGGAAAAAGATCTGGCGCATATTCTTCTGGAACCTATGGTGTTCATCCTTATGTCTTATTAAATCATACAGACAATCTTGATAGCATGTTTACTTTGGCTCACGAAATGGGTCATGCCTTACATACATATTATTCAAATGAAAATCAACCTTTTGTTTATGCGGATTATAAGATTTTTGTTGCTGAAGTTGCTTCAACTTTAAATGAAATTTTACTATTGCATTATTTACTTGAAAATACTGATGATGAATTGAAAAAGAAATATTTAATTAATCATTATTTAGAGCAATTTAGGGGAACAGTTTTCCGTCAAACCATGTTTGCTGAATTTGAAAAAATCATCCATGAAGAAGCAGAGAAAGGGACACCATTAACAGCTGAATGTTTAAAAGAAATTTATCGCCAATTAAACATTGATTATTTTGGTTCAGATATCAAAATTGATGATCAAATAGATCTAGAGTGGGCACGTATCCCTCATTTCTATTACAATTTTTATGTTTATAAATATGCTACAGGTTTTTCTGCTGCTACTACACTTGCTAATAAAATACTTGATGAAGGAGAAGGAGCAGTTAAAAGATACATAGATTTCTTAAAAAGTGGTGATTCAGATTATCCTTTAAATGTACTAAAAACAGCAGGAGTAGATATGACATCACCAGACCCTATTAAGGCGGCTATAGATACATTTAAAGACTTTTTAAGTAAGTTTGAAGAATTGCTTTAGAATCTTACTTTAATTTTTTAGAGAGACTTCTAACTCTATACTTCATTTAAAAAGTCTATTACATGCTGAGCACACTCTTCCTTTTCCGGGCCATTATTAATGACATGTGGTGAATTTTCCATGAGGATTAGTTTTTTATTAGTAGAAGAAATCTTTTCTTCTACTTTATACGCAGCTTTAATTGGTACTTGTTTATCAATGGGTGAACATATAATTAATGCATCTGAAGTGATACTGGTCAATTTTTTACGGGCCAGTATCATTAATTTATGTAGTTCGGCTGCTTGTTTTGTACAATGATGTTTCCAATAGTTTTCATATAAGTCCAATTCCTCTTCTGTTTGGTACTCATTTTTATTACTTTTATTTTTAAGATATGGTATAAAATATTTAAAAAGATGTGTTAATGCTAGTGATTTATTACAAGCATAGAGAGCTGGTGCGATCAAAAAAAGTTTTTCTACTTTAAAACGATTGGCTGTGAGTATTGCCAGTAAACCACCCATCGATAATCCACCAATATGGACTTCATTATAATAAGATTTTAGGTTTAAATAAGCGTCATAGCTTTTTCTAAGCCAATCTTTTGCAGTACTCTGCTGAAAATCTCTCTTATTAGTTCCATGGCCAGGGAGCCGTGGTACATAGACAGTATAATTACTTTCTTGATGAACTCTCTTTGCTAGAAAAGCCATTTCTCGTGGAGAACCTGTATAGCCATGAAGGAGTAAGACAGCTTTATTTTTTTTGCCTTTATGTAATATCTCCCGGCTACTATTAATTACTTTACTATCTGAATTAATATTTATATCTTTAATTCTTGACACATCCTTTCAGCCTATTCCTTATGTTTATTATTATTTATGTGTTTGAAATTACAAAAGCTTATAAAATTAATTCTATATTAACATAATATTTCCTGTACTTATTTTAATTATATTTCTTAAACGTTAGCTTTGTTAAAAGAGATTATATTTTCTTTGTATTTATAATAGAAAGGAGAAGAAATATGTATGATAAAATAAATCAACGTATAGATGAGCTGAAAAATAATTTAATAAAATCTACTCAGGAATTGATAAGAATAAAAAGTGTAAAAGCTGAAGAAGAAGAGGGGATGCCCTTTGGAAGTGGAATTAACGAGGCTTTAGATAGTACTCTTCAAATTGCCCAGTCAATGGGATTGAAAAACAAGAATATAGATGCTTATGCTGGCTATATAGAAATAGGAGATGGAGAGGAATTATTAGGGGTATTGTGCCATCTGGATGTAGTTCCTGAAGGCAGTAATTGGACATACCCGCCATATGGAGCTGAGATTGTTGATAATAAAATATATGGTAGAGGAAGTATTGATAATAAAGGTCCTGCAATGGCTTCATTATATGCCTTAAAAGCGATAGCTGATAGTGATATAAAATTAAAAAAACGGGTTAGATTAATATTGGGTACAGATGAAGAAAGTAATTGGCAAGGGATTGATTATTATCTAAAGAATGAAGAGACACCTGATATTGCGTTTAGTCCTGATGCTGAGTTTCCAGTTATACATGGTGAAAAAGGTATTTTGAATTTTAAATTAAGCAAAGTTCTTAGCAATGTAGATAAAAATGATTCTCTTGATAAAAGTAAAAAAACAAAGAGAATAAAATCTATAATAATAGAAGGTGGAAATGCCCCAAATATGGTACCGGATTTTTGTAAGGCAATTATAGAAAGTAATTACTATGATTATATTAATGAAAAGGCTTATCAGTATAATATGAATAATATGTCTGCTAATCTTGAATTAAATCAGGAAGAAGAAAAGATTGTGATTAATTCTCATGGTGTATCTTCACATGGTAGTTTGCCCCAAGAAGGAGTTAATGCTATTTCCCACCTGATGCTTTTCTTGCAAAATCTAGATTTGCTTAGTGGAGAGATAGATTCTTTTCTAAATTTTTATATTGAAAATTTTGGACTAGAATTCAATGGTCAATCATTAGGATATGAAGGTCAAGGAAATCCCTCGCATTTACTAACTTTAAATATTGGCCAAATAAAAATTAATTCTGAAAAGGCAGAGATTGTTATTGATATCAGATATCCACTTAGCTGGGAAAAAGAAAAAGTGGTAGGTGATATAAAAAAATTAATAAAGACTTACGATATTAAATACCAGGAATTAAATCACAAGCCTTCTTTATATGTTGAAAAAGTTGATCCTTTGGTAGAAAAGTTGATGAAGGTTTATCAAGATTATACAGGAGACAAATCTGAAGCTGTTATTATAGGTGGGGGAACTTATGCAAGAGCAATAGAGAAGGCGGTAGCTTTTGGTCCCACTTTCCCTGGACAGGAAGAACTGGCTCATCAGAAAGACGAATATATATCAGTAGATGATTTAATCTTAATTACGAAAATTTACGCAGCAGCTATTATAGAGCTGGCTGGAGAATGATGGTATTTTATTTACTATTAGAATAAGTATACATAAAAAACGGAAGCTTTAGAATTTAGCTTCCGTTTTGTCTTTATGCAATTATGCTAATATATTTAACCTTACATTTTATTTGGTGCGCTAATTCCTAAAAGATTTAGTCCAATTTTAATTACATTTTTAGCAATGAAAACTAATAATAAACGTGCTTCTTTAATACCTTCATCATCAACTAAGATTGGATGTTCATGATAAAATTTATTAAATGCCTGAGCCAGATCTGTAATATGTCTGGTAATTAAGAAAGGTTCATTTTTTTCCATAGCTTTTATAATTATATCAGGGAAATTATAGATTAATTTTAATACTGAAAATGGTTCATCTTCAGTTAGAACTTGATAATCAATTTCTTCAAGTTTATTTATATCTATGTCCTCATTAAATCCTGCTTTTTCCAGTACAGAATTTGCTCTAGCGTGTGTATATTGCACATATGGACCAGTTTCACCTTCAAAGGAAAGGGCTGTATCCCAGGAGAACTGATAGTCTTTAATACGACTGTGAGATAATTCCTGGTAAATTACTGCGCCTACACCTACTTCTTCAGAGACCTTATCTTTATTCTCCAGGTCAGGATTTTTTACCGCAATTACTTCTTTAGTTTTATCAATGGCTTTATTTAAGACATCTTCTAAATAGACTACTCTACCTTTTCTTGTTGACATTGTACCTTCTTCAAGACTAACCATTCCAAATGGTATATGGATGCAGTCTTTAGCCCAATCATAATCCATTAACTCCAGTACTTTGAACATTTGTTGAAAATGTAAATTTTGCTGAGAAGCTACTACATAAATATTTTTATGAAAGTCATATTCGTTTTTACGATAAATAGCTGCTGCAATATCACGAGTAAAATACAAAGTAGAACCATCACTTTTTTTAATTAATGCAGGAGACATATTATATTCTTCTAAATCAACTATTTTTGCCCCTTCTGATTCTTTCAGCAAATCTTTTTCTTCTAACATTTCAACTACTTTACCCATTTTATCGACATAAAAACTTTCGCCTGCATAAGAGTCAAAGTCAATATTTAAAAGATTATAAACTCGATTAAATTCTTTCATGCTAACATCTTTAAACCATTTCCATAATTCTTTTGCTTCCTGATCACCGTCTTCAAGTTTTTTAAACCAGGCTCTAGCTTCATCTTCCAATTCGGGTTTTTCTTCAGCCACTTCATGGAATTTAATATACAGCTTTAGTAATTCTGGAATGGGATCTTTTTCAACCTGGGAACGATCGCCCCATTTTTTAAAAGCTAGAATTTGTTTTCCGAATTGTGTTCCATAATCCCCAAGGTGATTAATTGCTATTGTATTAAAACCCAGAAAATCATAAATATTACGTAAAGCATGGCCAATTACTGTTGTTCTGATATGTCCAATATGAAATTGTTTAGCTATATTAGGTGAAGAAAATTCAACAATTACATTCTTATCCTCACCAAGATTAGAAGAACCATAATTGTCACCTTCTTCAATTACATTTTCAGCAACTGTTTTGGCGATTAATTTTTTATCAATAAAAAAATTAAGATATGGACCCATACTCTTAATCTCTTCAAAGTATTTGCTATCACCAATTTCACTAACAATTTCATCGGCAATAAGATTAGGGGCTTTGCGAAAAACCTGTGCAAATTTGAAACAGGGAAGAGCCAGATCACCCATATCTTCCTGTGGTGGTGTTTCAATTAATTCTTCAATTTCTTCTTTATCGATAGTATCATATTTTCCAGTAATTATTTCTACTAGTTTTTCTTTAAAATCAATCATTTTGTACACTCCTTATTCACTTATTTATATGTATTAAGAATTAATTTTTAGCATAATTAATATACTTTAAAATTAATTTACTTAATCTTAACATAATGTAGTATTTTATTCAAGAAAATTTGCTGTTTTTGAGTTTTTGAAGTCTAGTCCAAAGTATAGTTTAGAAATTCAACTCTGAAATTTTTAATACTTATAGGTATATCTATGAGAGTATCTAGATTTTTTTATATAAGTGAATATACATGAGATTGAAAAAATAAATAGAATTAGCTTTTTAGCTTAATTTACTGCCAGGTATAAAAGGATCAGCGATTGGTAGATCTATTAAAATAACTTCATTATTATCAGCTGTTTCATTCATTATATTACGTAAATTATCAAGACTTTCTGCTCTATAAGCTTTAATTCCACAAGCTTCAGCTATTTTTATATAATCAGGATTTGTAAGTTCTACTTCTTCTAATTCTAGACCTGCTGCGATTGCTTTGTTTTTTTCCATAGCAAGAGAGCCATTGTTCATCACAATAATTTTTACTGCTATATTATAACGTTTTGCTGTTAATATTTCTGCCATCACCATATGGAGACCACCATCACCAATGATTGCAGTTGACTTACTATCGGGATAATTTATTTTAGCTGCTATAGAAGCTGGCAGGGCAAATCCCATAGTTCTCCACGTTCCAGATACTAAAACATCCTGGCACTTATTAGCGAAAAATCTTCCAAAAAAGATAACATTATCACCTGAATCAAGTGATATGATTTCATTATCAGAAGAATATTCACTAACTATCTTTATAACTTGTGAAGGAGCTAGAGGCCAATCTTCTTTACTATATCCTGCATCAAATTCAGCAGACCATTTATTTTTTACTTCGTTTATTTTATTCATCCAGTCCTGGTTTTCTTTTTTATTTAGCTTTTCTGTCAATTCTTTTAATGATAATTTTATATCACCTGGGATGCCCAAATCCACTGGATGTGTTGATCCTATGTTTTCAATTATGCTATCGAATTGTAGAATTTTTTTATTTTTAGGTGTGTATTTAACTGGCCACCAAGTAGCAGCTAATTTTAATATTAGCTCACTCTCTTCTAATAATTCAGAACTATACTGATTACCACTATGGCCAAGACCACCCATTTCAAAGGAATTATCAAATTCAATTATGCCAGTAGCAGGTAACGTATTGATTAAAGGAGCTTGTAATTTTTCTGCAAGAGTTTTTAACTCTTGCGGACATTCTTTACATCCTCTACCATAAATTATTGATATTTTTTTTGCATTATTAATTTCTTCAGCAGCTTTATTAATTAGATTAATATCAGGTATCATTTTTGTATCCAGATGCAGGGGATATTCTCTAGGGGTATCATTAGTTTCTTGATCCCATATATCCATAGGTATTACAAGGTGACTAACTCCTCCCTGTGCAATGGAAGTGCTTATTGCTTTATATAGAGCATCTGTTATACCTTCTGGATTAACCACGATTGTAGAAAATAAAGTAATGGGATTTGTTAGTTCTATTTGATTTAAAAATTGCTTGTAGTTTGTACCCAAGTTATGTGTAGCTACTTGGCCACTTATTAAAAGTAAAGGTACCCTATCCATTGAAGCATCTGCAATTCCATTGATAATATTAGCAGTACCAGGACCACTGTGAGATAAACATACTGCTAGATTACCAGTAGCTTTAGCTTCTGCTGAAGCCATTAAACCAGCGGCACTTTCATGTTGACTGGAATATACTTTGATAGAAGAGCCTTTTAGAGCAGATAAAAAACTAAGAGTTGTATCACCAGAGTAATTATAGATATGTTTAACCCCTATATTTTCTAATTGTTGTATAATAAGATCTTTTACTAGCATATAATAACCACCTTTAATTTTTATTTATTAAGTATTATTTGTATAAATTAAATTATAAATACAATGTATTCTGCAAATAATAAATAAAATATTAATATATTTAATTAAGACTTAAGTTATTTTTTGATTGCTTATTTTTCATAATTAATCCAAGTATAATTGAAGCTTCACGTGAATATCTTGATCTTAATTATAAAAGAGTATTATTAAAAAAAAATCTAATAAAGCAGGAAAATTTATTTTTTTGTAAAATATAATATAATAGGATAATTGGAGTGATTATATGATTAATGAGAAAAATATGGGAAACAATCTATTAGATTTTATAAATCGTAGTCCAAGTGCTTTTCATGCTGTTGAAAGTTCTGTGAAAATGCTTAGAAAAGCTGGTTTTAAAGACTTGGATAACGGGGACAACTGGTACTTGAAAAAGGGAGGGAAGTACTTTTTAACTAGGAATCAGTCGGCCTTAATAGCCTTTATAATTGGTACTGGCAATCTAAGACAAGAAGGCTTTAGATTAATTGCTTCACATACAGATTCACCTGGCTTTAGAATTAAGCCGGCCCCAGAAATGATTCAAGATAAATACCTAAAGTTAAATACAGAAGTATATGGTGGACCAATCCTTAATACTTGGTTAGATAGACCATTATCAATTGCAGGAAGGTTAAGTTTGCGTTCAGGAAATCCATTAAAACCAAAGATTGAATTGGTGAATTTTGATAGACCTATTTTAAATATCCCCAATTTAGCAATACATCTAAATCCTAAGGTAAATCAAGGGATAGAACTTAATAAACAAAAACATCTTCTTCCAATAGTTTCAATGATTGAAGAGGAGTTTAATAAAAATAACTTTATTAAAGAATTAATATCTCAAGAAAAAGGAATTAAACAGGAAGATATATTAGATTTTGATTTATTTTTATATGAATATGAGAAGGGATGTATTTCAGGATTAAATAATGAATTTATATCTTCATCTAGACTTGATGACTTAGCTATGGTCTATAGTAGTTTGTCTTCTCTCGTTAATGCAGATCAAAATCAATCAACAAGAGTCGTAGTTCTTTTTGATAACGAGGAAATTGGAAGCAAAACAAAACAAGGTGCAGATTCCCCTTTTCTTAGAAATGCTTTAGAACGTATTTCTTTAAGCATTGGATATTCAAGGGAAGAATTTTTTTCTGCGTTGGCTAATTCATTTATGATATCTGCAGACATGGCTCATGCAGTACATCCAAATTATATTGAAAAACATGACCCTAGTAATAAGAACTATTTAAATTGTGGTCCAGTTGTTAAAATAAGTGCAAATCAAAAATACACATCTGATAGTGAAAGTATTGCTATTTTTAAAGAATTATGTAGGAAAGCAGATATACCATATCAAACTTTTGTGAATCGTTCTGATCAAAGAGGGGGATCCACAATAGGTCCAGTTTCAGCCGGTCAGATTGATATTAAATCAGTAGATATTGGTAATCCATTATTAGCAATGCATTCGATACGTGAACTAATAGGTCTTAAAGATTGTATTTATATTAAGAAATTATTTGATGAGTTTTATAATTTTTAGTTTGTTTTAAGATAAATCAATTAGAAAATTTACATCTAAATTGTTACTATAAGACTTTTGTAAGAGTATAATTACTGTTATAATACATAATAGAAAATCATAATAATAGGAGAGCCCAAAATGAGAATAGTCCCCGTGGAATCACTCAATTCTGAAATGCAATTAGCGAAACCGCTTTACTATAATAATAACATATTATTAAATACTGGTGCTATTAAATTACAGAGATATAAAGAAAGATTATTAAAATTAGGGATTAATTATTTATATGTGAAGGATAATTATTCACGAAACCTTAAAATAAATGAACTTATAAAAGATAAAACTAGAAAAAAGAGTAGAGCAATAATTAAAAAAACATTAGATAATATAGCTATACATGAAGATATAAATATAAGTGAAATAAAATCTCTCATCATAGATATAATTGATGATATACTCAGTCTAGATAATATTTTACTTAACCTTATTGATATAAAAACTTATAGTTCATATACTTTTACACATTCGGTAAATGTAGCTGTGATTTCCGTTTTAATAGGTAAATTATTAAATTATGAATTGAAGAGCTTAATTGATTTAGGAATTGGTGGTTTACTACATGATATAGGTAAAGTTTTATTGCCACCTAAAATTTTGAATAAACCAAATAAATTAAGTAGAGAAGAGTATAAAATATTAAAAGAACATCCTCGTCTAGGTTATGATTATACAAAAAAATATGATGAAATTTCAAAAAGAGCCAGTATGATCATTTTATCACATCATGAAAGAATAGACGGAAGTGGTTATCCTAAAAAAATATCAGGGAATAAAATACATGACTTTTCAAAAATTGCTGCAATTGCAGATGTTTACGATGCTTTAATTAGTGACAGAATATATAGAAAGTCCTGGTCTATGACTAATATTATTGAATATTTAATTTCAAATGTTAATACTAAATTTGATTTTGAAATTCTAGAAATTTTTATAGAAAATATTGCAATCTATCCAAATGGTAATACAGTACTTTTGAGTAATGGACAAAGAGCTGTAGTTAAAGAGCAAAATAAGGGATTTCCTTTGAGACCAATTGTAGTTCCTATTGTTGATAAAGAAGGGAAAGAAATTAGAGAACTAGGATTATTAAATTTAATGGAAACTTTAGATATTGTAATTTTAGATAATTTATAAAATAATAAAGATACTAAGTATGATATTAAGGCAGATAATAATCTGTCTTTTTTTAATGTGATTAAGATTTATGTACTTTCGTAATTGTATAAATCTCTTGTTTACTTAGAAACTCATAGCCTTCCATGGGGACTGACCTTTTTGGACGCTTATCTAGAATGGCTAATCTTTGCTTGTATGCTTGTAAAATTATATAAAATTTAAGTTCAAAAGTTCAGTCTAAATATAAATGAAATTATCACTAAGTTATTATTGTTTACATACTTTAATATTGTAAAAAACATTTTTAAATTAGAAAGGAGTTTATTATGTCAAATTCATTAGAACTTGCTAATAGAATTTATAATCTTGAACGTAGGTTACAAGGATTATATAATCAATTAGAAAGTGCAGTATATGAGCCTCGTTATATTCGAACAGTGCAAAATTTAAGGAGTTTGCAAAATAGGCAGTTAAATATTTTGAATAACTTAATTGATGATTTGGAAAAAGATCAACCCCCTCCTCCTAGAGAAAGATATTTTGCACAACATATTCTTAAAGAAGGGGAATCTTTAAGAATATTAGCATTGCAATATAGCACTACTATATCAGAAATTAGAAGAATGAATCCTGGTTTACCGGATGAACCAGCAGCTGGAACTTTAATTAATTTGCCAATTGAAATACCTAGACCTCCTGCAAATGCAATTAGATACTATGTACGAAGAGGTGACACATTGTATTCAATTGCCCGTCGTTATAATACAGATGTAAGCACCTTGGTAAGATTAAATAATATAGCTGACCCTGACATTATATTTCCAGGTAGAATTTTAATAATACCTAATGGTAGTTAATTTAATATTCTTCTATCTTAAGGGTTTTTCTACATTAAATAAGTATAATTTAGTCCTATTTTTAGAGGACTAAATTATAACTTATAATAAGATAAGTTTATATCTTCTTGCCTTGCGAACTAATGTATGTTAAAATTTAATTACAAAACACAAGGTGGGATAAAAGATGATAAAAGATAGAGGGAATATTAAATGGTCTTCATTGATGTTAAGTGAACACAGAAAAGAGCTTGAAAAATTATATGAACTAGATAAATCTTCGTTTAATAAGCCTTTTTTAGATGAACAAAAATTAGAAGAAATGAATAAAGTTCTTGAACAAGCAATACATGAAAAAGCTTCTCTTAGAATAAAATATTATAATAAAGGTTTGTATGAATATTTTGGAATAGTAGAAAAGTATAATTACCAGACTCGAGAAGTATATCTAGTAAACGATAAAGAT
Source organism: Halanaerobiaceae bacterium ANBcell28 (assembly GCA_037623315.1). Lineage (GTDB taxonomy): Bacteria > Bacillota > Halanaerobiia > Halanaerobiales > DTU029 > JBBJJH01. Next base: position 43,647 of record JBBJJH010000019.1, on the reverse strand, counting down.
AAATACAAGCTAAAAATTAATAATATTGTGGAATTGTCTCTTTGATTATTTTTCGACAATTTAAAATGGGTTTTTTCTTTTTTTTTGTTTGGAAGGCAGGAAATTGCCATTTTATATCTAATATAATACTTATGGTTTTCATAATTAATATCTGCTAAATTATGAAAAAAGATTTAAGTGCTAAGAGTATATATTATAAATAGAAATTAATAATAAAAATTAAAAATTTATTATTTAAGAATCTTGTTTTTGAAAGGACAACATATGAAAAGTGATAATTATCAAAAGAAAATAGACATTCTAGTAGATTACTTTAAATCAGGGGAAGTAAATGATTCGGAGTTTAAATTAGGTATGGAAGTAGAACATTTTGTTGTTAAAGAAGATAGTTTGGAGGCTGTATCTTATTACGGAATAAATGGTATTGAAGGTATTTTGAAGGAACTTTTAAAAAATAAGTGGCAAGGAACTTATGAAAACAAAAATTTATTAGCATTAAAAGGAGAATATGCTGATATTTCTTTAGAGCCAGGTGGTCAACTTGAATTAAGTTTACATCCTGTGAAGACAATTAAAGAAATTGACTTTTTATATAAGAAATTTTTAAAGGAAATTTCACTCATCCTTAAAAAAAGAGAACTTGCATTATTGAATTTGGGTTATCAGCCTATTAGTAAAATTAATAATGTACCTTTATTGCCAAAACGAAGGTATGATTTTATGTATCGTTATTTTAAAAATAAAGGTAAATATGCACATAATATGATGAAAGGAACTGCTTCTATACAATTAAATCTAGACTATAGAAATGAAGAAGACTTTTCAAAAAAAATGAGGGTAGCTAACTTTTTATCTCCTTTTGTTTATTATTTCTTTGATAATAGTCCTTTTTTTGAAGGCAAAGCAGTTCATGATTTTAGTGTTCGTTCATCTATATGGGATAACTGTGATAGTTCTCGTTGTGGATTTATTGATGATGTTTTTAAAAGAAAACTTTCATATTCAGATTATGCAGAATATATCTTGAGATTACCATCTATAATAGTTATGGAAAATGATAAACTTAGGTATAGTGGAGAAGAATTAATACAAAATGTTTTTGAACTTGATTTTTTTACAAGTGAAAAATTGGAGCATCTATTATCAATGGCTTTTCCTGAAGTAAGACTAAAAAAATATATTGAATTAAGAAGTGGAGATTCATTACCTTATCCATACAATATAGCTTATATTGCATTTTTAAAGGCTTTATTATATAATCAAAATAATCTAGATAAATTATTTGAAGAATCACTTGCTTTTAAAGAAAATGATATAAGGACCTTAAAGAATGAAATCAGTCAAGCCAAACATGATATTTTAATTAAAAATAAGTCAATAGATGATTATATGCTTGACTTGCTTTCAATGGCAAGTGAGGGTTTAAAATTAGAAGAGCGGGACTATATTTCATTATTAGAAGATTTGATTAGAAATAATAGGAATCCAAAAACAAAAACACTAGAAATGTTCAGTGATGGTTATAATTTAAGAGATGCTTTATCATGGTGTATATTTAGAGGAGGTAATTAGTTTTGTCAAAAAAATTACATAATGAATATCTGTCTATTATTAAAAAAAAACCTGAAAAATACTATCAAGATTATATAGATGTTAAGGAGAAAGTAAATAATTCTACAGCAATTTATAAAGGAGAGCCCATAGACTTTTTATATCAGGCTTTCTTTTTTGATAAAAAGCAGTATCAAGAATTAGAAAAACTTTTAGCAGATCTTATATCTATCTTGAATAAAGTTGTGTATCAATATAAAAATAATAAGGAATTTCGAAATTATTTCTTATTTTCAGAGCTTATGGAGGACTTGATTTTAATTGATCCTGCTTATAAATATAGTTTTCCTATAGGTAGGTTTGATATATTTTATAAAGAAAATGTTCCTAGTAAATTCTGTGAATTAAATACAGATGGTGCTTCTGCTATGAATGAAGTTAGGGTTTTACAGGAAGTAATGCTGGAAAGTAAGGTTTTAAAAGACATAAAAAAGAAATATAATATAAATGGATTTGAGCTTTTTTATTCCTGGATAGATGCAATTATTGATAACTATAAAGAATATAATAATGGAATAGATGATAAACCAAATATTGCAATAGTAGATTTTGATGGTGAAGGGACTATATACGAGTTCAAAGAGTTTCAAAAGAGGTTTATAGAAAAAGGATATCAAACTGTAATCTGTGATCCAAGAGAATTAGAATATAGAGACTCGGAATTGTTTTATAAGGATTTGAAAATTAAATTAATATATCGTAGAGCTATATCTGCACGTTTAGTTGAAGAAGCTGATTTTATTAGGGATATGCTTCAGGCATATCGGGATGGTAATGTTTGTATGGTAGGAGGATTTGTTTCTCAAATTGTACATAATAAAGTGCTTTTTGCTATATTGCATGATAATCACAAGACATCATTCTTATGCAAAAAGGAAAGAGAATTTATTAAGAAACATATTCCTTATACAGAGATAATAGACTTTACTAATGAATCACTTATAGATGAAATTATTGCTAATAAAGATAAGTGGATATTAAAGCCTTTTGATTTGTATGCAGCTAAAGGTGTATATGCTGGAAAAGATTATAATTCTGAACAATGGGAGAAGATTTTAGATAAAATTAGTGGACAAGATTATTTGTTACAGGAGTTTATTGAACTTCCTCTAAGGGAAGTTTCTTCTATTAACAATGAAAAAATAATTATGGAAAATTACGGATTTTTATTGGGATTATTTACATATAATAATAAATTAAAAGGTCTTTATACAAGAAGTGGAAGGAAAAATATTATTGGGGCTATTGCAGAAAGTTTTATTGTTCCTAATTATCTCATAGATAAGTAAGAAATAAATTGAATTTAAATTAATTATGATTATTAATTTATGAAATAAAGTAATATTATAAAATAGGGGGTATCTGATGCTAGTACAAAAAAATATTATAATTTCCGGTAGGGTTCAAGGGGTTGGTTTTAGAGCTTTTGCATTGGATAAAGCTAAGCAATTTAATATTAAAGGATGGATAAAAAATAGAAGTGATGGTAAAGTTGAAGCTGTAGTACAAGGAAAAGACGAAGATCTTAAGAAATTATTGGCCTTTTTAAAAGAAGGTCCTGCATGGGCAAGAGTAGAAGGTATTAATATAAAAGATGAAAAAGTAGATACTTCTATTAAAGAGTTTTATATTAAATGACATAAAAATTCATAACTCTTTTAAAAAATATAGATATTTCTATATCAATAAAGATATATTAGATATAGAGATAAAGATAATTTGAATTACTAAGAGGAAAGGGGATTTATTTTGTCTGATAAAAAGTACGAATTAATTGCGACAAGCACTTTTGGTTTAGAATCATTAGTTAAAGATGAAGTAAAGAAACTTGGCTATAAAATAAATAAAGTAGAGAATGGTAAAATTTATTTTAATACTGATCTTCTAGGGATAGCAAGAGCAAATCTTTGGCTAAGGTGTGCAGAAAGAGTACATATAAAAATAGGTGAATTTTATGCTAGTGATTTTGATGAATTATATAATAAGACTTTAGAACTCCCATGGGAAGATTGGCTACCTGTTAATGCTACTTTTCCTGTTAGGGGTAAGTCTGCACAATCTCAACTTCATAATGTTCCTAGCTGTCAATCTATTGTAAAAAAAGCTATTGTAGATAAGATGAAAGAAAAACATAATATAAGTTGGTTTGATGAAGATGGTCCACTTTATCCTATACAAGTTGCACTTCATAAAGATTTGGTTACTATGACGATTGACAGTAGTGGAGAAGGTTTACATAAGAGAGGTTATCGTAGTCTTAGCACTGATGCTCCTTTACAGGAAACATTGGCCGCAGCTATGATTTATTTAAGCCGTTGGGATCTAGATAGGATTTTGATAGATCCGTTTTGTGGGTCTGGCACTATTCCGATTGAGGCAGCATTAATAGCAAAGAATATTGCTCCAGGTTTGAAAAGAAGCTTTGCTTGCGAAGAATGGGTGCAAATGGATGATAAACTATGGAGTAAAGCTAGAGAAGAGGCTGAAAGCCAAATAAGGAAAGAAGTAGAACCCAGGTTAATTATGGGGATGGACTCTGATGGTGATGTTATTGGTATAGCACGATATCATGCTCGTCAGGCTGGAGTTGAGGAGTATATACATTTCCAAACACAAGATTTTCAAGATTTTAATACAAGTAGAAAATATGGTTATGTTATCGCAAACCCCCCTTATGGAGAAAGATTAAATGAAAAAGAAGAAGTTGAAGACTTATATAGAGTTATGGGTGAAAAATTGCTGGACTTAGATACCTGGTCTTATTATATTTTGACTTCATATCAAGATTTTGAAAAAGTATTTGCTAAAAAAGCTAGCAAAAGACGTAAGCTATATAATGGAGGTATAGAGTGTCAGTATTACCAGTATTATGGTCCCTGGCCTCCACGTAATTAATATTTAACTCTTCTCACGTAAAATTTTTGAGTTTAATTATTGAAAATAAAAAAATTTTTCTAGTATTCAATAGATTAATATAATAAAGGGGAGGAATTATTATAAAAAAGTATTTACCATATCTAGCAGGTGTTTTCTTCTCTAGTATTTTCGGTTTTTCATTTTTATTTACTAAAGAAGTTTTAGATATAATACAGCCTTTTCATTTGCTGGCATTAAGGTTTAGTATTGCTGCAATTATATTATTATTACTTTATTTAATTGGTATTATTAAACTTGACTTTAATAAGAAAGATAAGGCTATGCTTATTATTTTGGCTGTAGTTCAACCAGGTCTATATTTTATTTTTGAGACTTTAGGAATTCAGATGACAAGTTCTTCAGAAGCTGGGATGATGATAGCATTAATTCCTGTAGTTGTAAGTATATTTGCCTTTGTTTTTTTAGGCGAAAAAACAAACAAAGAACAAGTGTTCTTTGTTTTACTTTCTGTTTTTGGTGTTGTTTTTATTGTTTTTATGAGAGGTAATATAGGACAAGATTTCAGGCTTTTAGGCATCTTTTATCTCTTATTAGCTGTATTAATGGCTGGTATTTATAATGTGATTTCTCGTAAATTGTCTCTAAGTTTTACTCCAGTTGAAATTACTTTCATAATGATGTGGTCTGGTGCAGTTTTTTTTAATATATTAGCTCTAATTAATCATAAAGATACATTTAGATCATATTTTTCACCTTTATTTAATATACAAGTATTGATAGCTTTAATTTATCTTGGATTGTTTTCTTCAATAATTGCTTTTTTCTTAATGAATTATACTCTTTCAAGGGTAGAGGCTGCACAAGCGGCTGTCTTTGCTAATTTAACTACTGTAGTTTCTATCTTAGCAGGTGTATTTATCAGAGGAGAATCTTTTTACTGGTTTCAAGTACTTGGTGGTTTATTGATTATTGTTGGTGTTTGGGGAACAAATTATTATGGAAATTTAAAGAAAAGAGTAGAAGAGCTACCAGCATAATGATCTGGTAGCTCATTTTTTTATAACTATCATAAAAATCATTGTTTTTAAAGGATGAATTATATATACTATATTAAAATTAGTTTATTGTAACTAAAACTCTATCTCGTTCTCGTTTAATGATTGTTTTTTTCTTATTGTACATTTGTGAATAATAGTCATTTAACATTCTCTGAGATGAAAACTGGTGATGAGACATATCAATACTTGCTTTCATCATTTGTATCCATCTATTCCTGTCTTCATAATAAATAGGAATTACTTCATCGCGAAGAATTTTATAAAGAGCCTTAAGATCTTTTTCATCTTCATTCATTTCTTCCTGAAAACTAGTGATAACATGATCAAGTATCCATCCACTTACTCCATGTTCTGGACCTTCTGCTACCCATCCATCGAGTACACTAAGGTTAAGTCCACCGTTCATAGCAACTTTCATTCCAGAGGTTCCACTGGCTTCCATAGGACGCTTTGGATTATTTAGCCAGATATCTACACCTTGTACAAGGTGCTCAGCAATTTCCATATCATAATTTTCTAGGAAGACTACACTATCTTTGTATTTTCTATCCATCTTAACAAGAGTTGCTACAATATCTTTGCCATATTGATCATTGGGATGCGCCTTACCTGAGAACACTAATTGAATTTTACCAGTTTTTAATAAATCATCTATTTGATTAGTATCTCTAAATATTAGTTCACTTCTTTTATAAGGTGCTGCGCGTCTAGCGAAACCAATTATCAATTTGTTAATGTCCATTTGAGCGTTAGTTTTTTGATTTATAAAATTAATTAACTTTTGCTTAGTTTCCTGGTGAGCTGTCCATATATCACCATTGTTCTCGTAAGCATTTCTTATGGTATCACTCTGCCAGGTGTTTTTGTGAACTCCATTAGTAATAGAAATAATTGGTGCTGAACTATCAAGGTGAGACCACATTTTACGAGCAGTTTCCCCATGTAATTCAGATACTCCATTAGCTATAGATGACATACGTAAACAGGCTGCTGTCATATTAAATGGATTTCCACCTATCTGATTCATTTGTTCATATGAAAAACCATTATTTGCTCCTATTTCCATTAAAAGATGCAAATCATGTGCTTCATTACCTGCAGATACTGGAGTATGAGTTGTAAAAACTATTTCTCTTTTAACTTCTTCAAGGGCTTCTTCAAAAGAAATTCCATAGGTATTTATTTTTTCTTTCATTAGTTCTAAACCTGCAAAAGAAGCATGGCCTTCATTAAAATGATATAAATCAACATCTATCCCTAGGGTTCTTAGGGCTTTGATACCACCTATTCCTAATACTATTTCTTGAGCTATTCTATTGTAATTATCCCCTGAATATAGCTTATCGGTAATCCACGAATACTTAGTTCCAGGTTTACCTGTATCTAAAAGGTATAATTCTTTGTTATCGAACATATCGGCTTTATAAATCTTGCATTCTACATTTTCATTACCAATATTAACCTGGACAGTTTTGTTAGTGTCTTCTAGAAAACTAAAGTCATGTACAGGATAAGTGTCATATGGATAACCGTCTTCACCAATCAGCTGCTTTGTATAGTTTTGCCACCATAAGATTCCTATTCCCACTATAGGCGCATTTAAATCATTAGCAGCCTTTAAATAATCACCGGCTAAAATACCCAAACCTCCAGCATATAATGGTAGTTTTTGATTAAGTCCATATTCCATACAAAAATATGCTACGCGTTTTTTTTCATTTGTGTCCATTTTCTCCTCCTCATATTTTTTTAAAATAAATATTTGTCTAATAATATTGATTGAATGTAATAAAGTTTCAATTTTAGTGGGAACGTAGTTAATGAAATGTTATATATTCTAAGCTATATTACTAGTCTGAGAAAATAATCGTTTTTTTATTCAATAATTAATCGAATTTTCTAGACAGATGAAATATTAATGTTATAATATTTATATATAAGTTAATAAGTATTAAATGAAAGGAGTTTTATCATGGTAAAAAAAGTTCTTGTAAATGGCGCCTGTGGTAGAATGGGCCGAGAAGTAGTAAAAACTATCGTAGAAGAGACTGATGACTTATTAGTAGGTGTTTGTGATCAGGTAAATGTTGGACAAAATATTATGGATATTTTGGCTCTTGAAGGAGATGAATTGCTTATAAGAGATTCCTTCTCAGGACTTATTGTAGAAAGTAAGCCAGATCTTATAATAGATTTTACAACACCATCAGTAGTAATGGATAATTTAAAAACAGGTTTAAGTAATGGAGTAGATATGATTGTAGGGACTACAGGAATTACTGATGTTGATTTAAAAGTTATTTCAAAATTAGCTGAAGAAAATGATGCAAATGCTTTAATTGTTCCAAATTTTGCAATTGGGGCTATTTTGATGATGAGATTTGCTGAAGAAGCAGCTAAATATTTACCAGATGTAGAGATTATTGAATTACATCATGACAAAAAAGTAGATGCACCTTCAGGTACAGCTTTGAAAACAGCAGAGTTAATAAAATCCTCAAGAAAAAGTAAAAATACAAATCCAATTCAAGAAATTGAAAAGATTAAAGGTGCTCGTGGTGGTGAAATTGATGGTATAAATTTACATAGTGTCCGCTTGCCAGGTCTTGTTGCTCATCAGGAAGTTATCTTTGGTGCTGAAGGTCAGAGTCTTTTGATTAAGCATGATTCGTATAACCGTAGATCATTTATGCCAGGTGTAAGATTAGCATTAGAGAAAATAGATCAAATCGATGGTTTGGTTTATGGATTAGAAAAACTTTTGGATTAAAAATTATATTAATTCTTTATTTATTGCACTTTCTTAGCATTTATTACATATATTAAAGTGTACACTTCTTATGTTTATTTGTTGGGAAGGGGGCAAAGAAAATTAAAATTGCAGTTATAGGTGGAGATAAACGCGAGGAAATTTTGATTGATTATTTAGCAGACATAGGATATAAGATATCTGTATTAAGCAATAATCAATATGATAAGAAGAATATTGGTTCTATAAATAATATAAAAGATTGTCTTTATGAAGCTGATGTAGTAATTGCACCAATGTCCAGTACAGATAAAGATGGATTTTTAAAAGCAACTTTTCTTGAAAAGAAAATCAAATTAGATGAGGCGTTTTTTTCACAACTTAAAGAGGGATGTATATTTTTAATAGGTATTTTAAAGAATGAGATTAAAGAAATAGCTGAATCATTATCGATCGAGTATATTGAATTAGCTAAACTTGATAACCTGGCAATTATGAACGCTATTCCAACTGCTGAAGGGGCTATTAAGATTGCTATTGAGGAAACAGATACTACACTATATAATAGTAAAATATTAGTATACGGTTTAGGTAAGGTTGGTTATAGCCTTGCCTGGCGATTAAAGGCATTAGGCGCACAGACTTATGCTGTTACTAGAGATAAGGGGGCTATTGCTCGAGGAAAAGATATAGGAATAAAAATGATAAAATACGATCAATTACAACACTTTCTTCCTAAGATGAATATTATTTTTAATACAGTACCAGCTAAAATTATAGATTATAAATCTTTATTATTGCTAAATAAAAAATCAGTAATTATAGATCTTGCATCTGCTCCAGGAGGAATAGATTTTAAATCTGCTGATAAAATGGGCATTAAAACCATTCTAGCTCTAGGTTTGCCTGGTAAGGTGGCTCCAAGGACAGCTGGGAAAATACTGGCTGATATTATTCCTGATTTAATAGGTGAAGTTTAAAAGGAGGTGGATGTAATTGAATTTGAAAAATAGAAAGATAGGTTATGCTCTAACTGGTTCTCATTGTACACTTGAAAAAAGTATACCGGTTTTAGAGAAGTTTGTTGAGGATGGTGCAGAAGTAACACCTATAATTTCAGATTCAGTTTTAACTAGGGATACTAAATTTGGTCCCGCAAAAAAATGGTTGGATAAAGTATTAGAGGTTACAGATAAACCAATAGTAAATTCAATAATAAAGGCTGAACCTATAGGTCCAGGAAAAACACTTGACTTATTAATTATTGCACCATGTACTGGGAATACTATGGCCAAATTAGCAAATGGTATTATTGATGAAACTGTAGTTATGGCAGCAAAGGCTCATCTTAGAAATGAAAAGCCTGTTTTAATTGCACTTGCTACTAATGATGGATTAGGTATGAATGCTAAAAATCTGGGGATTTTACTTAACACTAGGAATATATTTTTCGTACCATTCGGCCAAGATAATCCTTCGGAGAAGAAGAATTCGCTAGTATCCAGATTTGATTTAGTTAAAAAGGCTGCTGAATATGCTTTAGAATATAAGCAAATACAACCAGTTTTGATAGAGTACCGAGGCATTAGATAATGGAATTATATGATTTGATTATTTTTTCTGGAGGTTTTCTATGAAAAAGATAGTACAAAAATTTGGCGGCACTTCTCTTGATACCCTAAAAAAGAGAGAGTGTGCATCAAAATATATAAAAGAGGCTCTTAAAAACAAATTTAAACCTGTTATCGTTGTTTCAGCTATGGGTAGAACAGGAAAACCGTATGCGACTGATACTTTGATATCAAAAGCAGAAGAGATATATCATGATATTAATCCAAGGGAAAAAGATTTATTAATGTCCTGTGGGGAAATCATATCAGCAGTAATTATGGTTCAGTCATTAGAAAAAATGGGTGTTGAAAGTGTTGCTTTAACAGGGGCACAAGCTGGTATAATAACAGATGATAACTTTGGAAATGCTGATATAATTGATGTAATTCCAGAAAAAATAGAAAAAATTATAAATGAAGGTAAAGTTCCTGTTATAGCAGGTTTTCAAGGTGTTACTAAAGAAGGAGACATTACTACTTTGGGTCGTGGTGGTAGTGACACAACTGCTAGTATAATAGCTGAAGCAATTAAAGCCTTATATATAGAAATCTATACAGATGTAGCTGGGGTAATGACTGCTGATCCGAAAAAGGTTAAGAATCCTAAGATTTTAAATAAAATTAGTTATACTGAAGTATGTGAATTGGCTTATCAGGGTGCTAGAGTAATTCACCCTAGAGCGGCAGAGATAGCTATGAAAAATGGCATACCTATAAAAGTTAAATCTACTTTGAATAAGGGTGCTGGTACCTTGATTCATAAAAATGACTTAAGAGGAATAAAAAGTGATAAACCTGTAACAGGTATAACTAGCCGTAATAATATACTTTTTGTAATAATTAAAACTGATGAAGATTTACAAATGAATAAATATTTAAATGTTTTCAATATACTTGCTAAAAATAATATAAGTGTGGATTTTATAAATATAAGACCTGAAGCTATATCTTTTATTGTTGATTTTTACAAGAAACAAAAATTAGATGAATTATTATCAAAGAATAACTTTAAATATCTAAAAAGTGATGATTTTGTAAAAGTTTCAATTGTTGGAGGAGGTATGACTGGAAGGCCTGGGGTAATGGCAAAATTAGTTAAAGCTTTGAATAATGCTGATGTAGAGATATATCAAACAACTGATTCTCATACAACAATTTCTTGTTTAGTAAAAAAAGAAATGGAAAACTTAGCTTTAAATACTTTGCATGATGCCTTTGAACTAAATTCTTAATTATATTAATTCATATAACAATGCAATAATATATTATATTTTTATTATTAAAATTTTAAGGAATTTTTTTCCTTGATTTTTTTTTGTTTTTAAAAATTTTGATATTTACAAATATAGTTCTTGTGTTTTCCCTAAATAAGGGTTATAATATAACTAACGGGTAGATGAACGGGATATTTTGGAAGAGTTATTACATGTTAAGATTTAAACTTATGTACGGAAAATTTTGGAGGTGTTTTTTAAAATTAAATGTCAAATTCGAATAATGTAGAAGAAGTATTTGTTACTCCTCTGGGTGGAGTAGGAGAAATAGGTAAAAACATGATGGTTGTAGAAGTAGATGATGAAATTTTAATTGTAGATGCAGGAGTAATGTTCCCGGAAGATGAATTGCTAGGTATAGATCTCGTTATACCAGATTTTACTTATGTTAAAGAAAATAGCCACAAAGTTAAAGGAATTGTTCTTACACATGGTCATGAAGATCATATAGGGGCTTTACCATATCTTTTAAGGGATATCAATGTACCTGTTTATGGTACAAAGTTAACCCTGGGTTTATTGCAAGGTAAATTGAAGGAACATAATATGTTAAAGGACACTCGTTTGAAAGTGGTAAATCCCGGCCGTTCAATCGAAGTAGGTAATTATAAGGTTGATTTTATTCGCGTTAATCATAGTATTGCTGATACATGCGCATTAGCAATTCATACCCCATTAGGTCCAATTCTATATGCTAGTGATTTTAAATTTGATCAAACTCCGATTGATGGTGAAGTTGCCGATTTTCATAAATTGGCAGAATTAGGTGATTCAGAACCAGGAGTTCTTGCTCTTTTTTCTGATAGTACTAATGTGGAAAGAGAAGGTTTTACTTTATCTGAGAAAATTGTTGGAGATACTATTGATGAAATCTTCCGTGGCGCTAGAGAGAGAATTGTACTAGCAACTTTTGCTTCTAATATTCATCGTGTCCAACAAGTTATTAATGCAGCTATGAAGTATAATAGAAAGATTGCTTTAACTGGAAGAAGTATGATTAATAATGTGGAAATTGCTAAAAATCTTGGTTATTTGACAATGCCAGATGATATGATAGTTAATATTAGAAATTGCTCAGATTATCCTGATAATCAAATTGTTTTACTTACTACAGGTAGTCAAGGTGAGCCTATGGCTGCTTTAACAAGAATGGCAAGAGGAGATCATTACCATATAAATATTCGTAAAGGTGATACAGTTATAATTTCTGCTTCAGCCATACCTGGTAATGAAAAATTAGTTGGGGAAACAATTAATCAACTATTTAAAAGAGGAGCAAATGTTATATATGAGGATGTATCAGGAGTTCATGTTTCTGGTCATGCAAGCCAGGAAGAGCTTAAATTGCTAATGAATTTGGTTAAACCTAAGTATTTTGTGCCTACACATGGTGAATACAGGCATTTGAATCAACATGCTAACTTAGCCAGAAAAAGTGGTATACCAGATGAAAATATATATATTGCAGATATTGGTGATAAGATATCTTTTTCACGAAAAGGCGTGAAAAGGGCTGAAAAAATACAGTCTGGTAGTGTATTTATTGATGGCTTAGGTGTTGGGGATGTTGGTAATATTGTACTTAGGGATAGAAGGTTATTGTCCGAAGATGGTATTATTATAGTAGTGTTAACTATTAATAATAATGGTAAAATTCTTGCTGGACCTGATATTGTTACCCGTGGATTTGTTTATATCAGGGAATCAGAAGAGCTTATTGCTGAAGCAACTTCTCGTATAGAAGAAGCTTTGAAAGAATGCGAAAATAATAATATTACAGAGTGGTCTGTATTGAAAAATAAAGTAAGAGATAGTTTAAATGACTATATATACAAAAAAATAAAAAGAAATCCAGTAATTCTTCCAATTATCATGCAAGTATAATAGAAAAACCAAACAGGGGACGACTTCTAAAACAGAATCGTCCCCTGTTTAGTTTTTAGGTTTTTCTTGACAAAAATTATAAACTCTGATATAGTTTAGACAAATATAAATAAGATCCTTTAAGCTGATCCAGAGAGGTTAGTAAGGGCTCATATACAAACATTAGATATTTTTTTGCATTTTAATGTATACTAATCCTTATAATCAGCTTTTGATTGTAAGGATTTTTTTATGCTCAGGACCTTATTTAGCAACTCTCAACATGAAAAAATCAAATAAATCAAGGGGGTAATAAAATGGCATTAAATCGCAAGGACTTTCTCGGCCTTTATAATGTTAGTTCAGAAGAGATTTCAGAAATATTAACAACGGCTGAGGCAATGAAAGAAATTTTTACTCGAAGTGTTAAGAAAATACCTACATTACGAGGTAAAACAATTGTAAATTTGTTTTTTGAGCCAAGTACCAGGACAAGGTCTTCTTTTGATCTGGCTGCTAAGAGATTAAGTGCTGATGTAATGAGTATAGCAAAAAGTAGTAGTAGTGTTGTCAAAGGAGAGACATTATTAGATACTGCAAGAACTTTAGAGGTTATGGGAGCAGATCTTGTTGTTGTAAGACATAGTGTTCCTGGGGCTGCTGAATTTTTAGCAAACAACTTAAAAGCAGGTGTCTTGAATGCTGGTGATGGGCCACATGCTCATCCTACACAGGCTTTGTTGGACTTATATACTATAAAAGAGAAATTAGGTAAAATTGAGGGCCTTAAGGTTCTCCTTGTTGGAGATATAGCACATAGTAGAGTTGCTCGCTCAAATATTTGGGGTTTGAACAAAATGGGGGCCGAGGTACGTGTTGTTGGCCCAGCCAGCTTGATGCCAAGAGATATAGAAAAAATGGGTGCTCAGGTATATACAGATATAGATGAAGCTTTAGATGGAGTAGATGTAGTCAATATATTACGTATTCAGCTAGAGCGCCAGGCTAAAGGCTTGTTTCCATCTATTAGGGAATATCGTCAATTTTATGGTGTTTCTGAAGAAAGGCTTAATAAATTAGAAAATGAAGTTTTGATTATGCATCCTGGTCCAATGAATAGAGGCGTGGAAATAGAAAGCTCAGTTGCAGATAGTGAGAATTCTGTTATTACTGAACAAGTAAGAAATGGTGTAGCAATTCGAATGGCCTTATTATACTTACTTGCAGGAAGGAAGGTAGAAAATGAAGATATTAATTAAAAATGCAAATATAATTGATCCCATAAATAATTTGCGTGGTAAACACGATTTAATGATTGTGAACGGAAAAATTGAAAAAATAGCTACTGAAATTTCTGTTGAAGAAATTATTAAAGAAGAATATAAAATTGTTGACCTTGAGGGAAAGTACTTATTACCCGGCCTTATCGATATGCACACACATCTTAGAGAGCCGGGTTATGAAGATAAAGAAACCATTAAAAGTGGTTGTGAAGCTGCTGCGGCAGGAGGTTTTACTACTATAGCTTGTATGCCTAATACAAAGCCTGTAGCTGATAATGCTGCAACAGTTGAATATATAAAATCTAAGGCAGAAAACGCCCTTGTTAAAGTAATTCCTATTGGTAGTATTACCAAAAAAAGCGAAGGAAAAGAGCTGGCTGAAATAGGATTTTTAAAAGAAGCTGGGGTAAGGGCTTTATCTGATGATGGTTATCCTGTTATGAATTCAGAAATAATGCGAAGAGCTATGGAATACTCTGGGAGTTTTGATTTGCCTATAATAAGCCATTGTGAAGATATTGATCTTGTAGCTGAAGGTGTTATGAACGAGGGATATAACTCAACTATATTAGGCTTAAAAGGTATTCCTGCTGCTGCTGAAGAGATAATGATTTCCCGAGATATAATACTGGCTGAGTTTACAGGAGCACAATTGCATATTGCACATATAAGCACCAAAAGAGGATTGGACATGTTAGCAGAAGCTAAGAAAAAAGGAGTTAAAGTAAGTGCTGAAACAACTCCACATCATCTTGTACTAAGTGATGATGCTGTCAAAGGATACAATCCTGATACAAAGGTCAATCCACCTCTTCGCAGTGAAGAAGATATTCAGGCCTTAAGAGAAGGCATTAAAAGTGGAATAATTGAAGTGATAGCAACAGATCATGCTCCACATACCTATGAGGATAAATTGGGAGAATATAATTATGCTGCTTTTGGTATTTCTGGCTTTGAAACAGCTATTTCCTTATTATATTCAAATTTAATTGCAAAAGATATAATTAGTTTTGAAGATTTAGTCTTGCTGATGGGTAAAAATCCTGCAAGGATATTAGGTCTCGACTATCCAGGGATAAAAGAAAATGCTATTGCTGATTTGATTGTCTTTGATGATAAAAACAAGTGGAAATTGGAAAAGAAAAATATGAAATCCAAAGGTAAAAATACACCTTTTGCAGGGCAGGAAATGCAGGGTAAGGTTATACTAACAATTGTTGATGGAAAAATTGTTTATAATGATATGAAAGGTAAAGGTGAGTTGTGCTATGGCTAAATTAAAAATACGTGAGAATAAGGCAGTAGCTGAAGATTATTATCTATTAAAGCTTATTGCTCCTGAACTTTTAGATAAGGTAAAAGCAGGACAATTTATGAATCTAAGAATAAATAATAATGACAGTTTTGACCCGCTTTTACGCAGACCTTTAAGTATCCATGACCTTGATAAAGAATCTCAAACCATTGATTTATTATATCGTCTGGTAGGAAGAGGTACGAAAATTTTAAGCACTCTTAAAAAAGGTGAAGAGATTGACACCCTCGGTCCCCTTGGTGAAGGCTTTACTACAGAGATTAAGAACAAAAAGTTATTAGTAATTGGTGGAGGTATGGGAATTGCTCCTTTACTATATTTGTCTAGGATATTAAGTCCCGCAAATAATCTTACTGTTATAATAGGTGGTAATAATGCATCAGAGATGGAGTATTTTTGCAATAAGTTTCAAGAGCTTGATTTGAATTTGAGAATAGCTACTATGGATGGTAGTAAAGATTTTTGTGGTAATACTGTAGAGTTATGGCAGGATACAGCTGAATTTGATTTTGATTATCTATATTCCTGTGGTCCATCCGCTATGATGAAGGCAGTTCAAGATTTAGTGATAAAATACAATATAGATGGAGAAGTATCTCTAGAAGAAAAAATGGGTTGTGGGATAGGTCTTTGTCTGTCCTGTGTATGTAAGAGCAAAGAAGGAAATCAGAGAATTTGTAAAGAAGGACCTGTTTTTTCTATAAAAGATATTGTTTTTACAGATGAAAGGTGTGAATAGATATGAACAATAGAAATCTTTCAGTTGATTTGGCAGGATTGCAACTAAAAAACCCCCTTATTACAGCTTCAGGCACCTGTGGTTTTGCTGTTGAATTAAATGAATATATTGATATAGAAAGACTTGGAGCAGTAACTGTTAAAGGTATTACAGTGGATCCTCGTGATGGTAATCCAGTGCCTCGTATTGCTGAAACTCCTTCTGGAATATTGAATTCGATAGGTTTAGAAAATCCAGGTGTTGATAAATTTATTAGTGAAAAATTACCTGAATTAAAGGACTATGAACTTCCTATTATAGTGAATATTTCAGGACATTCACTTGATGATTTTGCCTGCTTAGCCAGCAAATTAGCTCCATGTGATGGAATTGCCGCTTTAGAAGTAAATGTTTCCTGTCCTAATATAGAAGGTGGAGGCATGGCTTTTGGTACTGATAGTGAGTTGATATATAAAGTAGGTAAAATAGTACGGAAAGAGTACGATGGTAAGATTATTGTAAAATTATCACCTAATGTTACGGATATAGTAGAAATGGCCTGTGCTGCTGAAGAATCAGGTGCAGATATAATATCTCTTATAAATACTTTATTAGGAATGAAAATAGATACAAGACAAAGAAAACCTGCATTAGCAAATGTTTTTGGTGGTTTATCAGGTCCAGCAGTAAAACCCGTTGCTCTTCGAATGGTTTATCAGGTAGCTCAGAAAGTAGATATACCCATAATCGGTATGGGTGGTATCATGACAGCTAATGATGCACTGGAGTTTCTCATGGCAGGAGCCACTGCTGTTTCAGTTGGTACAGGAACAATGGTAGACCCAGAAATATTGATGGAAATAATTGATGGACTTGAAGAATATATGAGAGATAATTCTATAGATTCACTTGATCAGATAATTGGTATAGCTCATTCGGCAATTGGCTAAGCTTAAATTATTAACTTATATAAAATTAAATAAAATTATTAATTATGATTATATGTTAGAAGATCTTTATTTTTATAAATAAGGGTCTTTTTTTTATATACATAATTCTACTCCTCTTAGATAATAATAGTCTTGAATAAGAATAGAAATTAAGGAGTGATTTTGTGGATTATCGAGAAAGTCAATATCAGGGTTTAAATCAGCAAAATAGTAAGAGAGAAAATTTAAATAATAATTTTAATATTAATCAAAACACCAGATTAGATCATCCAGGAGGACCACCTGAAGCACCGCCAACTCCAACCGCACCTCCACAGCAAGATCCTAATGGTTCAGGTCCAGGAAACAATCCAGGAAATTTACAGGATAGTAATATAAATGCAATTAAGGAATTAGGTCAAGCTAAGGCGCCAGAGGATGCAAAAAGTGATATCCATACAATTACAATTGTTGGACAAATTGAAGGACACATGGTTTTACCACCAAAAAATAAAACTACTAAATACGAACATATTATTCCTCAGTTAATCGCAGCAGAAGAAAATCCAAATATTAATGGGGTATTATTGGTTTTAAATACTGTAGGGGGGGATATAGAAGCAGGACTTGCTATCTCTGAAATGATTTGTAGTATGAGTACTCCTACTGTATCAATTGTTTTAGGTGGTGGTCATAGTATTGGTGTTCCTATTGCAGTTTCCACTGATTATTCATTTGTAGTAGCCAGTGCCAGTATGACCATACACCCTATAAGATTAACAGGTATGGTAATTGGAGTTCCTCAGACTTATGAATATTTAGATAAAATGCAAGATAGGGTTATTCGCTTTGTTAATGGCAATTCCAGTATAGGTGAAGAAAGATTTAGAGAATTAATGTTCAGAACCGGAGAATTAGTAAGAGATGTAGGAACAGTTCTAATAGGAAGTGAAGCTGTAGAAGAAGGCATTATTAATGAAGTAGGGGGTTTGAGTTCTGCTTTAAATAAGTTGCGTTCTCTAATAAATCAAAGAAAGGGAGTGTAATTAATAATGATAAATTATTCAATATATCCTCCTGAAGCAGTTTTTGAAGACTATGACGATTATGAAATAGAATATGAAGAAATTACTTTAAATGATGGTGTTGTATTACAGATGGAAAGAATCAACAATCAGGAATTAAAAGTCTCTAGAATTATTTCCTCAAATCCTCAAAATTATTTAAGAACAGATATACAACCAGGTACAATTATTAAATCAAATTTAGAGTTAAAATAATAAAATAAATAATATTAGCATAGTTATATTTAAAGATAGAAAGTATTTAAGTTATTTCATAATAATTATCAATTTATGAAAACTAATTATAAGGAGATATAACTATGCTATTTTTATTTGCTTTACTTCTTTTTTTGTTTGGACTTGAAGCAACAAAGCGTTCTATAAAATTACTAGCTTCAGAGAATATAGAAAAACTCCTATCAAGATTATCTGCAAACTTATTTCTTGCAATTATAACAGGAACTATAATAACAGCTATTTTACAGAGCAGCAGTGCAGTATCCATAATATTAATTAGTTTATTAGATGCCAAGCTCTTAACTCTAAAATCTGCAGTAGGGATTTTATTAGGAGCAAATATTGGTACTACAGTTACTGTCCAGATAATATCCCTTCCTATTTTAAATTATTATTATATTTTTATAATAATCGGTATTATTATTTATTTTAGTGGTTTAATTTTCAATAAAAAATTTCGACATGCGGGTTCAGCTTTATTATTTTTAGGATTAGTATTTGCTGCGTTAATAATGATGACAAATTACTTTAAATCACCAGGTATCAAATTACTAAGTGATTCACTTTTGAAATACTCAAATGCTAATATATATACAGCTATTATTTTAGGTACAGTTATTACAGGTATTATGCAAAGTAGCAGTGCTGTTGCTGGTCTAACTGTAAGTTTTGCTATTAATAATTTGATATCACTTAAAACAGCTGTTGCTATAGGTATTGGTAGTAATATTGGGACCTGTATTACTGCTTTTATTGCAAGTTTAATTGCCAGTAAAACAGCAAAATCTCTTGCTTTAACACATTTTTTATTTAATTTAATAGGTGTTTTGTTTATTATACCGTTTTTTTCAATTTTTATATCATTTATCACATATATAAGTAATGATTTACTTCGACAAATTGCTAATTCGCATACCCTTTTTAACATTATAAATTTGCTAATTTTTATACCTTTTGCAAACAAATTCATACTTTTTCTCGAGGAAAAAGTATAGTTTTACATTTTGGAAAATTATTATAGCTTTCAAATGGGTATTTATTATTATCTCATAAACTTTAGTGCTATCTTTGGCAGGAATATCATAAATGATGGAGAAGTAATACTTAAGAGCACTAATATACTAAACAATATTATATTTTTATAAGTATGGTACAAGTAAATAAAACAAAATATGAGGTGATTTTTTGTGCCTAAAAAAGCAAAAGATAAAGGTGAAAATAAAATCAAAAAAAGTAAAAACATAAGCAAATCTAGAAAAAAAACAAGAAATACTAATAAAGACAAAAATAAGAGTATAAATCAAGAAATATTAGAAAAAAGAAAAAATGAAATACTTGGAATTTTAATTATTGCTTTAGCAATTTTAAGCTCTATAGCAATATTTACTGATACAGCTGGGATAGTAGGTCAAGAATTATCCAATTTTTATGATTTTATTATTGGTCGTGGCTCATTTGTGATACCTTTATTATTATTTTCCTGGGGTATTACATTAATTAGACTAAAGGGATTAAAAATTAATAGTAGATTAATTGGTTTTTTCTTGTTCTATATAAGCATGATGTCCTTAATACATACATATTTTTTTATGGATCCACTAAGTGATCCTGTGTTTACTAGAGAAGGTGGAGGGATTCTTGCTGGCAGTTTATCATGGATATCTATTAATTTATTTGGCAGAACAGGTTCTTATGTTATGATATCTGCTTCCTTATTAATTGGATTTTTGTTATGGTTAGATGTTTTATTAATATCTATATTGAGGAAAATAAAAGTCTATCTTAATTTATTATTTACTAGATTTAAGAAAGTTTTAAACAATAAGTTTTTAAATCCTAAAGAGAAGAATGCTAAAAAAGACATGAAAACTATAGAAAGTAATGATTTAGTAATAGATGTTGTTGAGGAAGAAGATGATATATTTAGCAATTCAGATGTATCTGAGGATATTGTAGTTGTAGATGAAGTGTATGCAGAAGATTTTACTATAGATGATGTAGATGATGAAGAAGAAAAACCAAAAAATCAAGAAAATGATAAGAAATTGGAAAATGATAAAAAGAATAATAAAAATAATGATAGTCAAACTACTAAAAGTAATGTGACAAATGAAGAAAATTCTAATTATCAATATCGTTTACCAAGTATAAAACTATTAAAAGATAGCAATAAAAATCGAAAAAAACCAGGTAATAAATCTAATATACTTGAAGAAACATTAAATAGCTTTGGTGTGAAAGCTAAGGTTTTAAAAGTGAATCATGGCCCTACTATTACTAGATATGAAATACAGCCAGCTTCTGGTGTTAAAGTAAGTAAGATTGTTAATCTGGCTGATGATATAGCATTATCTTTAGCTGCTCCCGGTGTAAGGATAGAAGCTCCTATCCCAGGTAAGGCTGCTGTGGGAGTCGAAGTACCACATATGAAGAATATTACAATAACTTTAAGAGATATTATATCTTCACGTCAATTTAGTAAAGCGGAAGGTAAATTGGATCTAGCCTTGGGTATGGGGATTGATGGAAAACCAATAATTAGTGATCTTAGTAAAATGCCACATTTATTAGTTGCTGGAGCAACTGGTTCTGGTAAAAGTGTTTGTATTAATACTATAATTACTAGTATTTTATATCAGGCTAAACCTAATGAAGTTAAAATGTTGCTTATTGATCCTAAAAAGGTAGAGTTAACATCATATAAAGGTCTACCACACTTATTTGCTCCAGTTGTAACTGATCCAAAAAAAGCTGCTAGTGTTTTAAAATTAGTAGTTGATGAAATGGAAAATCGATATGAATTATTCTCAGGTAGTGGTACTCGTGGTATTGAATCATATAACAAAAAGTGCTCTGATGAGGACAAACTACCTTATATTGTCGTTATAATCGATGAGTTATCTGATTTAATGATGGTTGCAGCTAACGATGTAGAGGATAATATTTGCCGATTAGCTCAAATGGCTAGAGCAGCAGGTATTCATTTAGTTATAGCTACTCAACGACCTTCTGTAGATGTTATTACTGGATTGATTAAGGCTAATATTCCTAGTAGAATTTCTTTTGCAGTATCTTCTCAAACAGATTCTAGAACTATTCTGGATATGGGAGGGGCAGAGAAATTATTAGGTAAGGGGGATATGTTATTAGCACCTGCTGGAACTCAGAAACCTCAACGCGTACAGGGAGCATTTATTAATAATGATGAAATTAATGATATAGTTGATTTTGTTAAAAACCAAGCTAATCCTGATTATATTTTTGATCTTGATGATATTAATGAAATTAAAATTGAAATGGATAAAGATGATGAAAGAGACGATTTATATCAAGAGGCTATTAAATTAGTGGTAAACTATCGTGCTTCTATATCTATGTTACAGCGTCGTCTTCATGTAGGTCATTCTAGGGCTGCCAGGATGATAGATATGATGGAAGAAGACGGTATAGTAGGTCCTTATGCAGGTAGTAAAGCACGAGAAGTACTTGTTTCTAAAGAAGATTTAGACGAATTTTTAGCTAATGGTAGTACAAAGAACTTAGAAAGCGAAGAAGTATAGGCTGTTTTTTACAGTCACTTCTTAATGATAAAATTTTTAGATTTTTTGAAAAAAATAAATAATATTCTTTCTTGAAAGGAGGTTATATATTTGACTATAGGTGAGAAACTAAAAAATGCTAGAGAAGAAAAGGGAGCTACATTAAAGGAAGTTCAAGAAATTATTAAGATAAGAAAAAGATATTTAGAAGCTCTTGAAAATGATGATTTTGATCTTATACCAGGTGAAGCCTATATAAAGGCTTTTATAAAAGGATATGCAAATTATCTTGGTTTAGATTATCTTGAATTACATCAACAGTATAATCAGTTACAAATAGAGAAGTCTAATCAGGAGTTAGAAGAAGAAGATAAAGATAAGGATAAAAGTAATGTATTATTACATAACAAGACTTTAATAGCTACAATATTTATGATTATTATTATAGTAGTTTTAGTTTTCTTTTATATTAATGTACGGTTAATGAACAGTTCTCAAGCTGATATTAATAATTATCAAAATGATGATATTAATCAAGATTTAATTTTGGGTTCTTATTCTAATACAGATAATCAAAATGAAGATTTAAAAGACGATGAAGATCTAGATAAGGAAATAATCGGTATGAACCAGGAGAATTTGAATACAGCTTTTCAAGATTCTGTAAATCAAATTAATAATATGGTTTTAGAAGACGAAAGTACTGTCAATTATGAAAGTAATGATATAAAAGAAATAGAGCTTCATATAACAGAAAGAACATGGTTAGAAATAAGTGTTGATAATAATAATATTTTTAAAGGAGAATTATCAGCAGGAGAAAGACGTGTACTAGAGTATAATGAAGAAATTGAATTGCTTATAGGTAATGCAATAGGAGTTTATCTAATAAAGAATGGTGAGTCCTTAGGACCTTGGGGAGAAAGAGGAGAAGTAATAAGGAAAAGAATTGATTAAAAATGGCCATACGGCCATTTTTTTTGAGTAAATTTTAAAAGTTTTATTAAGAATTTTAAAATGAGTTATAATAAAGATGTACAAGAATTATTATTGATATAAATATAAAAAAACACAGCTATAACTGTGTTTTATGGTGGAGGGAGAAGGATTCGAACCTTCGTAGGCTTCGCCGGCAGATTTACAGTCTGCTCCCTTTAGCCACTCGGGCATCCCTCCATATTTAAAATATTGGCACCCTCAAGGAGATTCGAACTCCTGCCGCCAGGATGAAAACCTGGTGTCCTAGACCCCTAGACGATGAGGGCGTATATTTATTAGTGGTCGGGCTGCTCAGATTTGAACTGAGGACCCCCTGTTCCCAAAACAGGTGCGCTACCAAACTGCGCCACAGCCCGACAACAAAAATAAGTATATCGTATAATAGGAGTTTGGTCAATATTTATTTTGTTCAATATATGTTGTTATAGAAAATTATAAGCTTATATCTTATGTTTGCTCTTTTTTTTTAAGCATATCTATATTTTTTAAAATTTAGGAAAGTAGGCGATGGGAATGAAAATATTACTTACAAATGATGATGGGATTTATGCGGAAGGGATACAAGCTTTAGCAAATGTCTTAACAGAGAAAGGACATGAAGTTTTCCTAGTTGCGCCTGATAGAGAGAGAAGTG
The DNA here is from genome assembly GCA_037623315.1 of Halanaerobiaceae bacterium ANBcell28. Classification (GTDB taxonomy): domain Bacteria; phylum Bacillota; class Halanaerobiia; order Halanaerobiales; family DTU029; genus JBBJJH01. The sequence continues at coordinate 19,887 of JBBJJH010000019.1, read as the reverse complement.
CATCAGGTCATTCAATTACAATCGTTAATCCAATAAGAGCTAAAGAGGTTTATATAGGTATTGATAACGTTTTAGCTTATCAAGTGAATGGTACACCTGCCGATTGTGTTAAATTAGGATTAGAACGTTTAATACCAAAGGTTGATTTAGTTATTTCAGGAATAAATGATGGTGTTAATTTAGCTTATGATGTCTTATATTCTGGAACAGTATCAGCAGCTATTGAAGCGTGGATAATGGGTTTTAATTCTATTGCTATTTCATTAGATAGAAAGGGGAATAGAGAATTTAAAGAAGCAGCATTGTTTATAGAAAATTTTATATCAAGTAATGATTTGAAACTATATCAAGAAAAAGTACTATTAAATATAAATGTACCTGATTTAAAATTGTCTGAAATTAAGGGTGTGAAAATATCTAGGTTAAGTAAAAGTCAATATGAAGATGTTTTTGAAGAGAGGAATGATCCTTTTAATAATAAATATTATTGGTTGACAGGCGGAATAAGTAGAGAAGAAAAATCAGATGATACTGATATTTGGGCCTTAATTAATGGGTATATATCAATTACTCCTCTTAAATTAGATTTAGTCAATAAAGATTTAATTGAAGAAATGAAAAATAAGATTTCTTTATAATTATCATGAAGTTCTCCTTTATTTAATATATTTATTAAAAAGGGGTGATTTTATGTTTAATCAAAACAATTCTGAAAAAAATATTAATAATTTAGTTATATTTAAAGGGGTATTCTGGGGTTTAATTATTTTATTGTTAATAACAGTTTTAATGTCTATTTTTTCAACTTTTATTTTTAGTATTAACACAGCTACATTAAATATAATATTATTACTAGAAGTAGTAATTATCCTTACAATTATCGGTATATATGTGGCTAGAAGAGTTGATAGAAATGGTTGGTTAAATGGTGGTTTGGCTGGAATTATTTATATGATAATATTAATTCTTTTGGGGACTATAACTATGCCAATTTCTTTAGGTAGAATAATTTTCTTAGTTCTTATTGGATTATTTATCGGGAGTATTGGAGGGATTATAGGTAAAAATATATAGTAAAAACTTACCTGTATTAAAACGTATTTTTTGAGATATTTTATTAATAGGAAGATATCATGTCATTGGGTGCCTTTAATATCTAGAAAACTATGTCTGTCCTTTAAGTAATCTGTTTATAATCTAGCATGAATCAATGATCATAATAAATATATAAGCAAGTAAGATAATATTTTTTGTAATTTATAGTATTGCTTTGAGGAGGTGATATAGTATTGCTATAGATAAATTAGATATAGAATTACTTCCGCATCAAAAAAGGACAGTTAGAACAGTAATTGATGAAATGAATGGTCGTGCTATACTGGCAGACGAAGTGGGATTAGGAAAGACAATCGAAGCTGGTATGATTCTAAAAGAGTATATTGAACTTGGATTAGTAAAAAAATTTCTTATTTTAGTACCGGCTTCACTGGGTTTTCAATGGACTAACGAGATGGTAAACAAGTTTAACTTAGAGAATATATTTTTTAATCGAAAAGGAAGAGCATGGGATTATTTTGATTTTCAAATTGCTTCATTAGATATGGCGAAGCGTGAAAACCATGCTCGTTTTTTAAATGAAATAGACTTTGATATGGTTATTGTTGATGAAGCCCATCGTTTAAAAAATAAAAATACACAAAATTGGAAATTTGTTGATGGACTAAAGAAAAAGTATTGTTTATTATTAACTGCTACACCAATTCAAAATAATTTAGAGGAATTATATAATCTGATAAGTATTTTATATCCAGAAATGTACAAAGATTTTAATGAGTTTAATAAAAAATATGTTGCAGGTAAGTATTTAGTAAAAAATGAAGAAACACTTAAACGAGAATTAAAAGATATAATGATTAGAAACTCCCATGAAGATACAGGTGTTGAGTTTCCAGAACGTCTTGTAAAGCATATAAGCGTAAAATTAGATAATGATGAGCGTCAATTGTATAATATGCTTACTGATTATGTTAGAAACGAATATAGAAGGTGTCGCGCAGGTAAGAGAAGTATCTTGAATTTAATAACCTATCAAAGGGAAATTTGTAGTTCTTCTTTTGCCTTATTGCAGACACTAATGAATTCAAAAGTATATTCACCAAGACTAAATGAGATATTTGAATTAGCAAAAAAAATAAAAATAAATTCTAAAATGAAGAAAGTATTAGAAATTATTAATAAACTCGATGGACAAACTATTATATTTACAGAATATCGTGCCACTCAAATTTATATTGCTAAGTTTTTAGAAAAAGAGGGTTATAAAACCATACTTTTTAATGGAGGTTATAGCAGTAGTGGTAAAGAATATATAAAATATATCTTTCAAAATAAAAAAGATGTTTTAATTAGTACTGAGGCAGGGAGTCAGGGATTAAATTTACAATTTTGTAATAATATCATTAACTATGATTTGCCCTGGAACCCTATGAAAGTTGAGCAACGGATAGGAAGAGTTCATAGATTAGGACAAACTAAGGATGTAAATATATACAATCTAGCGATTGAAAATACTATTGAAGAAAAAATATTGAAATTATTATATGAAAAAATAAATCTCTTTAAATCAATTATTGGAGATATGGAAAATATCTTAATGGATTCAAAGAAAGCTAATAGTCTGGAAAGTGAAATTATGGATATTCTAGCAGAATCAAATAGTGAGGAAGAATTAAGTAATAATTTTGAAAGACTAAGTAAAAAAATAATAAAAAAATAAAAGAGACAGGGTTAGTTTACCTGTCTCTTTTATAATATTTGGTGGGCCCACCAGGATTCGAACCTGGGACCAACCGGTTATGAGCCGGTTGCTCTGACCAGCTGAGCTATGGGCCCTCGTTTCGGCGACATTTGTTATTATATTATAAAAATCATTATTAGTCAACTAAATTTTAATTTTTTTTTGAAATTTTTTTTCTTTCTAATAAACTTGAGTATTTACTATATATATTATATAATATTTAAAAATAATAGATTACATAAATAACTTAGAAAACTATATATACTGTAAAAGCTTAGAATATAAAAATAATCATGTGGAGGTATATTATAATGAAGATTCTTAGATATAAATATAATAATGAAGTTAACTATGGAAAGCTCAATGGTGACAATATTAATAGAATTAATGGAGATATTTTTGGAGATTATGAAATCACAAAAGAGGAAATTTCCCTTGACAAGGTGCAAATAATAAGTCCGCTTGATGCAAAAAATGTTGTAGCTATAGGCTTGAATTATCGAAATCATGTAAAGGAAAGTGGACATGATATGCCAGAAAAACCTGCTATTTTTCTTAAAGCTACTTCGTCAATAGTAGGAGAAAAGGAGAATATAGTATTGCCTGCAATGGCCCCTAATGAAGTAGATTTTGAGGCAGAGTTAGCCATCATAATAGCCAAAAAAGCTAAGAATTTAAGAGAAGAAGAAGCTAAAGATTATATACTTGGCTATACTTGTGCTAATGATGTAAGCGCTCGTGATTGTCAACGTAGGATAGACAAGCAATGGGCTAGAGGTAAATCTTTTGATACTTTTTGTCCACTAGGGCCTGTAATTGAAACTAAATTAGATCCAGATAATTGTAATATTAAATCATTGCTTAATGGTGAAGTAATGCAAGATTCTAATACATCTGATATGATTTTTGATGTATCATACCTTGTTTCATATATTTCTAAGAATATGACACTTCTACCAGGTACAGTAATAATTACTGGTACACCTGAAGGTGTAGGATTTGCTAGGAAGCCTGCTGTTTTCTTAAAAGATGGAGATATAATAGAAATAGAAATCGAAGGAATTGGCAAATTATCCAATAAAGTTATTAAAGAATAGAATGTTAAAATTACTTGTTTATATTTATATTGTTTTTTACTTTTTACTAAGGCCCGACGCTTAAGTTTTTAATGCTCACTTAATAGTACTTATGAAAGATGTATAAGAGTTCTCATTTATAAAGGAGTGGACAAAAATCATGGAAAAATTAATTATTCCGGAAAATTATAAATCTTTATTATCAGTACGGGAAACAGAAATTGCTATAAAAAAGTTAAAAGATCATTTTGAAAGGAAATTGGCTAATACTTTAAATTTAATAAGAGTTTCAGCACCATTGTTTGTTGATGCTGATTCAGGTTTGAATGATAACTTGAATGGTATCGAAAGGCCTGTAAGCTTTGATATAAAAGCTATTGATGGTATGAACCTAGAAATTGTACAATCCCTTGCCAAATGGAAGCGTTTAGCTCTGCATAAATATCAATTTGATGCAGGAGAGGGACTATATACGGATATGAATGCAATTAGAAGAGACGAGGACCTAGGTAATTTACATTCTCTTTATGTAGATCAGTGGGACTGGGAAAAGGTTATAGATAAGGAAGATAGAAATATTGAAAAACTAAAGTCATTGGTAATATCAATATATGATGTTTTTAAAGAAACTGAAGATTATATCTGTAATGAATATCCTTCTATTGAGCAATTTTTCCCTGAAGAAATATTTTTTATAAATACTCAGGAGTTAGAAGATAGGTATCCTAACTTAAGTCCAAAAGAAAGAGAAGATGCTATAACTAAAGAAAAGAAAGCTGTTTTCATTATGAAAATAGGAGGAGTATTAGACTCAGGTAGAAAACACGACGGTCGTGCTCCTGACTATGATGATTGGGAATTGAATGGTGATATTCTATTTTGGTATCCTGTTCTAGATAGAGCTTTAGAAATTTCCTCTATGGGAATTAGAGTGGATAAAGAGGCTATAATGAAACAACTAAAGGCAGCGAATGCTGAAGATAGAGCTAAGATGCCTTTCCATAAAATGATTTTAGATGATGAATTACCCTACACAGTTGGTGGTGGTATTGGTCAATCAAGGATGTGTATGTTTTTGTTAAAAAAAGCACATATTGGAGAAGTACAATCAGGCATATGGCCTGATGAAATGCATGACTTATGTAATGATGCCAATATTTTCTTATTATAATAATATAAATTTGCTCTGATTTACTTAAAAAGAATTAATTAAAAAAAGCCCTTTGCTAAGGGCTTTTTTAGAGCTTATTTTAAAATAACTTGATGATATGTTTTTTTACCTTTTCTAATAGTTAGTTTATCATCTTCAAAATAATCCAGGCTTACATCTAAATTTGTATCTTTCATTGATTCTTCATTAAGATAAATTCCACCCTGTTTAATTAACCTTCGTCCTTCTCCATTTGATGAGGTTAATCCTACATCTTTTAAAAGGTGAATAATATAGTATCCTTCTTCAAACTTGGCTTTTTCTATTTCACTTGCAGGTATTGATTCACTTGATTTATTACTGTCTTTAAATAAGGCCTGTGCTGCTTTTTCTGCTTTTTTTGCTTCTGTATCTCCGTGTATTATTTTACATACCTCATATGCTAATACTTCTTTTGCTTTGTTTATTTTAGCACCCTCTAAAGCTGATAATTTTTTAACTTCTTCCATAGGTAAAAACGTCATAAGAGATAAGCATTGTTCTACATCTTCATCATTTACATTTCTCCAGTACTGATAGAAATCATATGGAGATGTCTTTTCAGGATCTAACCATAAAGCGCCTTTTTCAGTTTTGCCCATTTTTTTACCTTCGCTAGTTGTTAAAAGAGTAAAAGTTAATACATTACTACTACCTCTTTCTTTTTTTCTTATTAGATCAATACCACCTAGCATGTTTGACCATTGATCATCTCCACCAACTTGTAGAGTACAGTTGTATTTTCTATACAATTGTAAAAAGTCATATGCTTGCATAACCATATAATTAAACTCTAATAAAGTTAGACCAGTTTCCATTCTGGATTTGTAGCATTCTGCAGATAACATTCTGTTTACAGAAAAGTGAACTGCTATATCACGCAGAAACGGTAAAAATTCAAGTTTTCTTAGCCAGTCAGCATTATTAACCATAATAGCTTTATCATCTGAATAATCTAGAAATCTAGACATTTGTTTTTGAATGCTTTGTACATTTGCATCCAATTCTTCAGTACTTAGCATTTTACGCATGTCATCTTTTCCAGTTGGATCACCTATAGATGCAGTACCACCACCCACAAGTGTAATTATTTGATGCCCTGCTTTTTGCAGGTGGCTTAGGGCCATCATTGTCAAAAAGTGACCAATATGAAGACTGTCAGCAGTAGGATCATATCCGCAGTATAGTGTAAGTTTTTCCTTATTCAATTTTTCCCTTACTTCTTCTTCATTACTACATTGAGCTATAAAACCTCTTTCTTTTAATATGTCGAAAACATTATTCATTATTAAATACCTCCTAATATATAGTTTTAAAATTTTAAGTAAAAATTATTATTCTTTATATGAAAAAAAGACCCTCTGTCTGTAATAAGGACGAGTGTCTCGTGGTACCACCTTAAATTTACAGCTATTTTCATTTAATAACTGCCTTTAATTCATGTTAACGGTTGATGCCGCAATACTTTCATATTGATACTCCAGAGTGTAATTCACAACTTATTTATACAGACCTCTCAATAATAGTTCAATATCTGTTAAATTTAATAAATTGTTACTAGCTCTTTCACTGTAATTTATTATTATATTTTAATTTATATTATTATAAATTAGCAATTTTGTCAAGGAATTTAAGTGTTTGACAGACATACTTTTATGAAATTTTATTTTCTTAGCAGGAAATTAATATTATTAATTGAATTTAATTATGATAAGTAATAATATTATTTTATAGGAGTGTATGTTATTATGATATTAGGAATAGATATAGGTGGAACAACTACAGATATAGTGGGTTTTAAAAATAAAGAAATTATAGGAAATTTGACTGTTAAGGCAAGTGATCCATTAGCTTCAGCAGCTGGCGCATTGGGTAAATTTGTAAATGTTTATGGGATTGATTTAGGAAAAATTGATAAAATTGCAATTACCGGAGTTGGTTCTTCATATGTTGAGAGCAATCTTTTTGGTTTAGAAACAATAAAAGTGAATGAGTTTAAGGCTATTGGTCTAGGAGGTGCGTATTTAAGTAAGTTAGATAAAGCTATAGTAGTTAGTATGGGTACTGGTACGGCTATTGTTAAAGTAGATAGGGGAGAGGTAAGACACTTAGGAGGAACGGGTGTTGGTGGAGGCACTTTAATGGGTTTAAGTAAAGGTTTTTTACAGACTACTGATTTTAAGAACATAATAGAAATGGCAGATAAAGGAGAAGTGGCTAATGTAGACCTTCAACTTGGAGACATTTCACAATCAGCTATTGGTAGTCTACAAAAAGAAATCACTGTTTCTAATTTTGGTAAGTCAAATGATAAGTCTAGTAAAGAAGATTATGCTGCATCAATAGTAAATATGATATTTCAAACAATAGGAATGATGTCTATTTTCGCAGCTAAAATTGAAAAGGATAATAATATAGTTTTTACAGGCAAGTTAGCTGATATAGATTTAGGAAAAGATATATTAAATAATCTTATTGCTCTTGAATTTTTCAAAGGTAATTTTGAGTTTCCTCAATATGCTGAATATTCTACAGCTATAGGTGCAGCCATTTGTTTGTTGAATGATAAAGAATAAATTATATGAAAGGATGAGTTTTATGAAAAAGGAAGAACGTATTTCTTTTTATACACATTTTGCCGGTTTTATAGCTGCTATTATTGCTATGATTATACTTTTTGCAATAAGCGAAGGGGTTTCTTTAAGTATTTTGTCTCTCGTTTATGGCTTATCCGTCGTTTTTTTGTTTATGTCTAGCTCACTTTACCATGCTTTTAAAAAAGAAGAGAAGGAGTTATCTTTTTGGAGGAAACTTGATCATTTTGCTATTTTTGTAATGATTGCCGGGACTTATACTCCTGTAAGTTTTATATATCTAGAAGGTTACTGGAAATGGTCTATTATAATTCTACAATGGTCATTGGTCTTAGGAGGTTTCTTTTTTAAGTTCTTTTATCTTAAAGCCCCAAGGTATCTTTATACAATTATTTATCTCTTAATGGGTTGGAGTGGTGTAATACCAATTAGACATTTTTTTGCTTCTATGCCACTAATATCAGTAATTTATATGTTACTTGGAGGACTGGCTTTTACAGTTGGTGCGGTGTTTTATATGATAAAAAAGCCTCAAAAAATCGCAATTGCTTATCATGAGATATTTCATATCTTTATATTAATAGGCTGGTTTTTTCATTATTTATTAGTGTTTAGGGCGATAAGTAGCTAGAAATATTTTTATTGAACTCAGATTATTTCTAAAGCTACCTCTGTGCTTTATTTACGATCTGTAGAAAGGTTTACTCTCTATAAGAAGGGATTAAGGGAACCCATCCTTTTATTTTACCATACCTTATTAAATCATCAACTAAAGTTAATTCTATAAAAAACAAATCGCGAAATAGCTTCATTACTTTGTCATTCATAATTATTTCATGTAAGGCATAACCATGTAGTACGGTAGCATTTTTCATAGAATTAAATAATAGCGCGTAAGTTGTTTTATCATCATAATTTTGTTTTGATTCTGGTTCGGGAAAATTTAAGGGGTGTTTTGCTGGTAGATTTATACCAAATTCAAGTAGTTTGTTTTCAAGTTTTTTTATTTGCTCTGCTAATATATTCATCCCTTTGCTTAGAAGTAATTGGAAATCTTTATCTGCTACATGGGCCCGGAAAACTTTGGTCTGATGAACATGTAGATATCTATAATTAAGATGATTCCATAATTCCCATACTTCATTTGCTGTAACTATATAGTTTCCCTTAACGTGGGGATAAAAGGGTGGATTTTCGATCCATCCTTTATTTTTTGTGTACTCAACAAAATCGTAATATTTATTTATTTCATCTTTGGTAATTTTAAGTAAAACTTGTCTAAGATCATCATTAAGTATGGCGTCATCCAGGACTTTTACACATTTTAAAACTGCCAACTGTATAAGACTTTGGATAGTTCTTGCTATTTCCTTGTCACTTATTAGCTCAGAATTGTTGGGTACTTCAATGTTACTTAAATTCGGTTCAGGACTTTTTAATGCATAGTTTTTTAATTCTTTTTCTAATTTTTTTGCTTCTTCTAGATATGAATCTTTTAATTTATATAGTTTGTATTTAAAATCAATGTCATGTACATAATTAGCATAAAAGATTATATTATTTACTATTAAATATCTAAATCTAGTTTTTTCCCATACTCTGTGTGCCTCAGAGGCGCTTATACTAGCTTGCTTCTGATGTGTTTGAGTCTTACCGAAAAATTTCATATAATTCTCCTCACTATAAACTGTATATTTTATATTATGTTCAGAAGTTTATATTTTATAAGTTCAACTTCACAGTTGTATATATGAAATTTGATAAGTTAAAGCTTAGTTATTTGCCGATGAGGGTTACCCGGGATTAGCTAACAAAACCGTGTTCTTCGCCCTTGTTTATCTTTAATTTACTAACAATTTACTAAGTATTTTATAAAAAAATATGTAAGATAATCTCAATCAAGTTTTTTTGTTTTACAATTATTACTTACATAGTTTAAATAGGCATAAAAAAAACAGGCTTATAGCCTGTTTTTAATCTGGAGCTAACGACCGGACTTGAACCGGTAACCTGCTGATTACAAGTCAGCTGCTCTACCAATTGAGCCACGTTAGCATATGGCAGGGGCGGCAGGACTTGAACCCGCAACCAACGGATTTGGAGTCCGCTACTCTACCAATTGAGCCACACCCCTGTATTCATTTGTTTTGCGGTGATTGTCTCAACGCAAGATTTATTATATTAGAGACTAGCCTTTTGGTCAAGTTTAATTTTACCCAAAAAATCTTCTTAGATAAGATTATCTTTGTTATGCTTTATAATAATCAAATTATCTCAATAATTGAGGATAATTTATTTTTATAAATGTATTTACATCTATTTATTACTTGAAATAAATCATAGTATTTCAAATTTCCCAGTGAATTTAGCGCATAAAGTCTAAGACGCTATTGTTAGTCTAATAACTAAGTTTAATTATTATAGAAGATTATTATATACAAATACTTATTAGATTATAATATTAATTTATACTTTAGAAATTATAGTTCGAATACTTGCTAATAAGATATTAAAGTGGTATAATTTTATATAATCTAGGATGTGATAAATTTTGGCTAACAAATACAGAGATAATAATATCAAACAAGAACATACAATAATAGAAGAACTTTTACCATTGTTGGAAGACATCGCACTATTAAGTACAGTAAAAAGTATTATTCCAGGTAGGATTAATAGACGTAAAGGAAGTGGTGTTCCAACTTATTTACAGTTAAAATATGATACTGGAAGTGGTATTAAATTATTGGGTAAAAATAGTTCTTCTGTACAAGAAGTTTTCGTAGTTACAGATGAAGTAGAGAAGACAATGGATTTATTAAAAGAAAAATCTTATATTAAATAATACTTAAATAGATATTCCTTGACAAAATAATTATATTTCTATATAATATATCTTGTTTTACGGGCTATGGCGCAGTTTGGTAGCGCGCACGTCTGGGGGGCGTGAGGTCTCGAGTTCAAATCTCGATAGCCCGACCAATTATATTGCTGAGGAACTTATCCTCAGCTTTTCTTTTAGCAAAGGGGATATATTATGTTAAAAATAGGATTGATATCTTTAGGATGCTCAAAAAATCAGGTAGATAGTGAAATAATTTTAGGCTTTATATCAGAAAATAATCAGTTTAAAATAGTGGAAGACTTGGAAAATGCTGATATAATTATAGTAAATACTTGTGGTTTTATACAGGATGCTAAAGAAGAATCTATAGAGACAATACTTGAAGCAGCTCAATTAAAGAAGTCAGCAAATCTTAAAGGACTCATAGTTACTGGGTGTCTTACACAGAGATATAAGGATAAAATTTTAAAGGAGTTACCAGAAGTAGATGCAATTCTTGGTACAGGTACTTTTGGTGAAATAAACCAGGTTATTAAAGATGTTCTCAAAGGAGAAAGAATAAATAAGATTGCTGATCCTGCATATGGATATAAAGCTAGCTTATCTCGTGTAATTACTAATTCACATTTTGCCTATGTGAAAATAGCAGAGGGCTGTAACAATAATTGTAGTTATTGTAGCATACCCAAAATTAGAGGGCCATATTACAGTCGTCCTATTGATGATATAATTGAAGAAGTAAACGCTCTTACACAGCAAGGTGTTAAGGAAATTATTTTAATTGCTCAAGATATTACAAGATATGGTGAAGATATCTATGGAAAGCCTGTGTTAACTAAATTATTAAAAGAAATACTAGCTGTAAGTGAACTACAATGGTTGAGACTTATGTACAGTTATCCTGAAAATATTGATCAAGATTTAATTGATTTAATATCTAAAGAAGAAAGAATATGTAATTATTTAGATCTTCCTATACAACATTCATCTAATAAGATTAGAAAGTTAATGTATCGTAGAGGTACTAGAGAAGATTTAATAAATCTGATAAGCAAGCTAAGGAAAAGTATTCCAGATATAGCTATAAGAACTTCTTTAATAGTAGGTTTTCCTGGTGAAAGTGAAGAAGATTATAAAGATCTAGCAAATTTTGTAAAAGAGATTAAATTTGATCGTTTGGGAGTATTTAAGTATTCAAAAGAAGAAGATACTGCTGCAGCTGATTTTGAAGGTCATATTAGTGATAAGTTAAAAACAGAAAGATATAATAAATTAATGCAAATTCAACAAAAGATTTCTTATGATAACAATCAAAGATATATTGGTAGGTATTTAGAACTTATAATTGATGAGATTAATAATGATACAGCTTATGCAAGATCAAAATATGATGCTCCGGAAATTGACAATCAAATTTATTTACCAGCTGAAGGTAGTTCAATAGGCCAAATAGTAAAATGTAAGATTAAAGAAGCATATGAGTATGATTTAATAGGGGAGTTAAAAAATGAATTTAGCAAATAAGTTAACTATTACAAGGATTGTTCTTATACCATTATTTATGTTTTTTTTATTAATGAGTGAAAACTACACTGCTCTATATAAAGTTTTTGCTTTAGGTGTATTTGCACTTGCTGCAATAACTGATGGACTTGATGGTTATTATGCAAGAAAATATCAGGCAATTACCAAATTCGGTAAGATATTAGACCCTTTAGCAGATAAGCTTTTAATTGCATCAGCATTGATTGCTTTTGTAGCAATGGAGGATATTTCAGCCTGGGTAGCAATTATTATTATCGGTAGAGAATTAGCTGTAACTGGTCTTAGAGTAATTGCTGCCAGTGAAGGGATAGTTATAGCAGCTAGTAAGTGGGGGAAATGGAAAACCAATCTGCAAATTTTTGCTGTTATTGCAGTTATTATTCATCCGGAAATTTTCTTTTTACCATTTTATCTATCAGATATCCTAATTTATCTAGCTGTAATTGTGACAGTAATTTCTGGTATTGATTATTTTTATAAAGCAGATATTGATTTTTTTAAAGAAGAAGGTAGTTAGTTATCTTTTTCTTTTTTTTCTTCCAAAGATTACATGTGTTATATACTAGAAACAAAGGTCATTTTTTGATATAATTATTTTTAGAGCTCAAGATTTTTCTATTATTATTTATTTAATATTATTAAATGCTTTTTTAGAAAGGAGCGATATTATGGAATTTAAGGGTTTTAAATTAAATATTATTATAGTAGTTTTTCTTCTTGTAATCGCAGTTTTTTTTGCAGGTCGTTATTATTATAATGTCTTTAGTGTAGAGAGACCAATTGTTGAAGAAATTCTTGCTTTAGATGCAGTTGATGATATAAGTCTTATTGAAAAACAAGGTAAAATGGACGTAATTGTTAAATTAATTCCAGGTTCTGATTTTTTTAAGACTTATCAAGAAATAGATATTATTATGGATGAGAAATTAAATAATAATCGAGGTAATATTACTATTGAAAATCACTCTACTGGGGATTTAGAAGATCTATACTATAAGCTTCATTATGCATTATATGAGGGTGTTAATAATAAAAGCTTTGTAGCTATGGAGGAAAGAATTAACAATATAGTAATAGATAATAATATTAAAGATTATAGATTATGGGTGGATACTCAGGCAGTTTATTTACAATTAAATAATGAAAATAGTTCATTTTATAAAAGAATACCGTATAATACAAGCATAATAGTCGAAAGTGAAGGAGGTGGACAGTATGCTTAAAGAAATAGGTATTGGTGTTGTAATAGCTAGTATTTTGATATTAGCTATACAGGGTTTTAATATTTTTCCTGTTATATTTATTGGTTTTTTGGCCTTTTTTATGTGGCAAATGTTATCTCAAGGTGGATTAGCAGGTGCAACAACTACAAAGGCTGATAAGAATAAAACTGTTCCTAAAGTAAATTTTAGTGATATTGGAGGTCAGGAAAGCGCTAAAAAAGAGCTTCTTGAGGCTTTAGAGTTTGTTAAAGATATTGATGGAATTAAACACATGGGAATTAGGGCAATAAAAGGTATACTGTTATGTGGACCTCCAGGTACTGGTAAAACTATGTTAGCTAAGGCTGCTGCTAAATATACAGATTCTATCTTTAAATCTACTTCTGGTAGTGAGTTTATTGAAATGTATGCAGGTCTTGGTGCAAAACGTGTAAGAAATCTATTTAAAGAGGCCAGGCAGGATGCAAGAAAAGCTAATAAATCAAGTGCCATTATTTTTATTGATGAGATTGATGTTCTTGGTGGAAAAAGGGGACAGGTTAGTAGTCATATGGAATATGATCAAACTTTGAATCAGTTGTTAGTTGAAATGGATGGTTTAGCTATTGATGATGATGTTCAGGTATTGATTTTAGCTGCTACTAATAGGAGCGAAATTTTAGATCCAGCACTTTTACGTCCTGGTCGTTTTGATAGAATAGTAAAAGTAGATCTACCCGCTAAAGATGATAGACATTATATCTTACAGATTCATACTGCCAATAAACCTCTGGCTGATGATGTTGATTTAAAACAAATTGCTAAAGAAACCTTTAGATTTTCTGGTGCTCATCTAGAAAACTTAGCAAATGAAGCAGCTATTTTAGCTTTAAGAGAAAGTAGTGAAGTAATTAAAGAAAATCATTTTATGGATGCTATTGATAAAGTTATTATGGGTGAAAAGATAGATAGACGCCCTAATAAAGAAGAATTAAAAAGAATTGCTGTTCACGAAACAGGACATGCTTTAATTAGTGAAATTATGAATCCAGGTTCAGTTTCTGCTATTACTATTACTTCTAGAGGTAAAGCTCTTGGTTATGTGCGCCATAATCCAGAAGACGATCTTTATTTACAAACGAAAGATTATTTGGAAAAACAAATTAGTATAGCTATAGCTGGAGCTGTTGCTGAAGAAGTACTCTTAAATAGTCGTAGTACTGGAGCTTCTAATGATTTCGAAAAAGCTATTCAACTTGTAAAAACTATGCTTTTTTCAGGAATGACAGATTTAGGTGTAGTTGAAGAAAATTCTATTCCTAAAGAGCTTATGCATAAAGAGATGACTAATATCTTAAACGATTTAGAAATTAAAGTAAAAAGATTAATAGATGATAATCAAAATATTATGCTAAGTATAGCAGAGAAATTAGTAGAATCAGAACGTTTTTCAGGTAAAGAATTACGCTTATTGCTTGAAGAAAAAGTTGCAGTATAGTATTTAGCCCCATCATAGTATAAATGGTGGGGTTTTTAATTTATTTTTCAAAAAATATTGTTATAAGTTAAGTCTATGATATAATATAATTATAAAATATTGCTAAGATAGCTACATATTTTTATCTTTACTTTGAATTTTTTTAATAGTAATAGTAAATTATTTTTAAATTATATCATTTAATCATTGCAGTTAGCAGAATCGTTTATAATAGATTTTCTGCTGTATGATATGCGGGCTTTCAGTTATATTAAAATTGACTTATATTAAAATTAATCAAATATTAGATTTTAGACTATACTAATTTTATGGAGAAAGTGAGGCAAAGTATGATTGCAGAAATAATTTCAATAGGAACAGAAATATTGCTAGGGGATATTGTGGATAGTAATTCACAATATATTGCACGTATCTTAACAGCCTATGGTTATGATATTCATTATATTTCTTCTGTTGGTGATAATCCTGGTAGATTAAAAAAGACTCTAGAGCAAGCCTTAAAAAGAGCTGATTTAATAATTACCACTGGTGGTATAGGACCAACAGATGATGATATTACTCGAGAAATCATCAGCGAGGTAAGTGGAAAACCATTGAAAATTAATAATAAAATTCTTGAGAAATTAGAGCTGTTTTTTAAGAAGAGAGGCTATCCTATGCCTGAGAATAACAAAAAACAGTCTTTTTTACCTGAAGGGGCAAAGACTCTTAATAATGATGTTGGCACTGCGCCGGGAATCTTATTAGAGCACAAGGGAAAGATAATTGTTTCTTTACCTGGTGTTCCTCGAGAAATGAAAGATATTTTTAATAATGAACTTATACCAAAAGTACTTAGTAAAAATAAAGAAAAGATTAAATCCAGGGTTCTTAATTTTTTTAATATAGGAGAATCTTCTCTTGAAGAAAAAATCAAAGATATTCTAGACCAACAGTCAAACCCAAGTATGGCACTATATGCAGGCGAGGGTGAGGTTAGGATAAGATTAACAGCTAAAGCTAAATCCGAGAAAAAAATTGAAGAATTATTAAATAATACAGAGAATATAATTAGAGAACAAGTAGATGAATTTATATATGGAGTAGATGAAAAAAATATTGCTTCTGCTCTTAGTAGTTTGCTTTCAAAGTCTAATTATAAACTTGCAGTTGCTGAATCCTGTACAGGAGGTCTTGTTGGTAATCGGATAACTGATTTCTCTGGGAGTTCAGATTATTTTCTTGGTGGCTTTATTGTTTATAGTAATCAAGCGAAGATAAATCAATTAAATGTTTCTAAAGATGTTATTGAAAAGTATGGGGCTGTTAGCCCGGAAACAGCTGGAGAAATGGCTGAAAATATACGGGAAATTATGAAAGCAGATATTGGCATTTCCTTGACTGGAATTGCTGGCCCAGGAGGTGGTAGTAAGGAAAAACCTGTTGGATTAGTATATCTTGCTTTGTCATATGAAAATAATACAGAAATTTACAAACTAAATCTTACTGGTAATCGCAAACGAAATAAATGGATGAGCTCACAATTTGCTTTATATTATCTTTATAATTATCTGCGTTCTAAGCAGGATTTTATTACTTGATATAGAAATTTATATTAAGTTAAGTAAAAAATGATTGAAATGCATATCGTTGTACTTCAATCAAATAAATATAACATAGGAGGATTTTTATGAAAAAAATTAGTTATTTAGTAATTTTGCTTTCTTTAATGCTTTTCATTTCGTTTTTTTCTGCATCTGCAGCAAATAGTCAATTTATATTAGAAGGGGTTAATCAATATTATCAAGAAGATTATCAAGAAGCAGTGAAATCTTTTAATAAAATATTATCAGAGGATGAAAGCAATGTGAATGCTCTTTATTATCAAACTTTAGCTTACTTAGAATTGTATAATATAAGAGAAGCTAGGGCTAATATTCAAATATTAGAAGATATGGGTTATACTTATGCTTTACATTACTGGAAATTAGGAGAGTTATATCTTAATAAAAAAGGATTTTTTGATAGTCCATTTTATAATGAAGCTCGTAGAAAATTAGAGAGAGCAAATCAATTAGGTATTTCATCTGCTGCCTTGCATAGCGACTTAGCTATGGCCTTTCAAGGTTTGGGAAATACTAGCAAAGCAGCTGAGCATTATGAGATTGCAGTAGACAAGGGTGCTGTTATTGAAGATCATGTGAATTTGGCAATTTTATATAAAGAAGCTGGCAAATTAGATTTAGCCTTAGAATTATATTATCAAATTCTTGAAGAAGATGAAAATAGAAGATCAATCTATTTGAATATGGGTAATATATATATCGAACAAGGAAAATACCAATTGGCAATTGATATTTTAAACAGGGGATTAGAGATAGACAGTACTTTTCTTGCTATTCGAACAAGTCTTGCTGAAGCTTATTATAGAAATGAAAATTATGAAAAAGCAAAAGAACATTTTAGTGTAGTTATCAATAATAACCCAAACATATATCAAGCATATTTTTACTTAGGTGAGATATATAATTTAGTTGAAGGTAATCATGAAGCAGCTATTAATTATTACCAAAGAGCTATAAATTATAATAGAAGCTATGTAAGGGCATATCTTGCATTAGGAAACTTACATCTGCAAAATGATGAGTATTATAGAGCTATGGCTCAATTTATGAATGCTTTAGAAAGTAATCCTAACCATGCTGAAGCTCATTACCGTTTAGCATTAGCTTTTTACCAAATGGGTAGAATAGAATCTGCTATTGAAGAATTAAGAACTACGCTTCATTTAGATTCAAACCATAATCAAGCTAGATTATTATTAAATCGCTTACGGGAGGAAGAATAGTCTTTGCGTTTATTTATTGCTCTTTCCTTAGCAAAAGAAGAAAAAGATTATATTTATAATAAAATTAATAGCTATAAAGATAAGATAAGTGAAAAATTAAAATGGGTAGAAAAGGAAAATTTGCATATTACTTTGAAATATATTGGTGATTTAGATAAATATAAAATTTCTGAGCTAATACAATATATTGTTTTTGTTTCTCATACAATAGAGCAGCAATGTTTTGATTTAGGGAGTATTGCTGCTCTCCCTCATATAGATTATCCACGTATTGTTTATCTGAGTGTCAAAGATTTAAATAATAACCTCTCTTTTATTCATCAAAACTTAGAAGAAAAATTAAGTGGATTAGGAATAAAAAAAGACAAAAAAAAATATATACCACATATAACATTAGCTAGATGTAAACGTAAGACTAATATGAAAAAACTATCTCTAGAAATCAAATATTTAACAGATAAAATAAATTTTAATAATAATAAAATAAAGTTGAACAAAATTAGCTTGTATAATAGTATATTGCACAAAGAGGGTCCTGTATATGAGGAGTTGTATAATTTTACATTTAAATAAAAAAAACTTGACATTTTATGAACTTTTGTTCTATAATATACTTAGAACAAAAGTTTGTTTAATTAAAATTTATTATAAATTTATAAAGGGGTGTATTATATATGTCTAAAAGTGATAAAGAGAAGGCACTTGATATGGCTGTTAAAAGAATTGAGAAGCAGTTTGGACAAGGTTCTATTATGAGATTAGGAGAGACTACAGCGTTAAATGTAGAGGTGATACCTACCGGTGCTTTGCCTATTGATGTAGCTTTAGGGGTAGGGGGAATACCAAGGGGGCGGATAGTAGAATTATATGGTCCTGAGTCTTCAGGAAAGACAACATTGGCATTACATATAATTGCAGAAGCTCAAAAAAGTGGTGGAATTGCAGCTTTTATAGATGCTGAACATGCTCTTGATCCAAGATATTCAGAAAATTTAGGTGTAAATATTGATAATTTATTAATATCACAACCAAATACTGGTGAAGAAGCTTTGGAAATAGCAGAGGCTTTAGTAAGAAGTAATGCTGTTGATATAGTCGTTATAGATTCAGTAGCTGCTTTAGTACCTAAAGCTGAAATAGATGGAGAAATGGGTGATAGTCATGTGGGATTACAGGCTCGTTTAATGTCACAGGCTATGAGAAAATTATCTGGTGCAATTAGTAAATCAAAAACAACTTGTGTTTTTATAAATCAAATTAGGGAAAAAGTAGGGGTAATGTTTGGTAATCCTGAAATTACTCCAGGAGGACGAGCATTAAAATTCTATTCTTCAGTAAGAATAGAGATTAGAAGAGCTCAAGCTATAAAAAACGGAGATGAATCAATAGGTTCGCAGACAAAAGTTAAAATTGTAAAAAATAAAGTTGCTCCTCCTTTTAGGCAAGCTCATTTCGACATTATGTATGGTACTGGTATATCTGCAACTGGCTGTGTACTAGATATGGGTGTTGAGACAGGTATTGTAGATCGAGCAGGTTCCTGGTATTCTTATGGTGATGAACGATTAGGCCAAGGTAGAGAAAACGCAAAACAATTTTTAGAAGATAATCCTGATATTATGAATGATATAGATACGAAAATTAGACAGGGTCTTGGTTTGCTGGAAGAAGAAGAAGAAGTTGCCGCTAGTGAAGAAAATTGATGGTAGATAAAGTTCAGGAAATTAAGGATAAGGCTTTTAATCTTTTGTCATATAGAGATAGAAGTATATATGAATTAAAAGAAAGATTACTACAAAAGGGATATTTGGAGAAAGATATTTTAAAAGTTATTGACCGACTTAAAGAATTAGATTATCTCAATGATAGAAGGTTTGCTTTTAATTGGGTTAAATATCGTATCAAAAATAGACCTAGGGGAAAACTCCTTTTAAAAAAAGAACTTATGGAAAAAGGAATCAGTGAAGAAATTATAAATGATGCACTTAATAATTTATATGATTATGAATTAGAAAAGGGCATAGCAGATAAACTTGCTAAAAAATGGTTGAATAGTCACTCTATGAATGCTTTGAAACTAAAACGTTATCTATATAATAAAGGATTTACTATTGATATAATATATAAAATAATCAATAATATAGGAAAAGACAATGGACAATATAAGAAAAAAATGTAATTTTATTTAAAAAAATAGACTATTTTCTTTAAGATGTGAAAAAAATTCACATCTTTTATTTTTTCTTTAGAGATATAGTGTCAGCTTTAAAGAGTAAAAATTTTTCGAGTTAATTCGCCCCATAAATACAATATT
>JBBJJH010000018.1 GCA_037623315.1 Halanaerobiaceae bacterium ANBcell28 | reverse complement strand
CATCTCCACCCAATACAGTAGCTTGGATGGAGTTTTCTTGACTGTTTTAGATAAATAATATTTTAAACCTGACGGAGAATTATGCTTCAGGTTTTAATTTTGTATGGATTGTATATAGATTTATAGAGTTATTAGAAGTATAATTAAGTATATGCAATATATTTATTGCTAGATTAATATTTTAAATATATTATTATTTGACTAAACAATATTTTTCTACTATCATACTTTTACAACGTCTTCTATTTTTTCATAATTTTATAGGTTCTTAGCATTTTAGGCTAGGATTGACTATATTCTTAATTATACTGTTGAAATGAGGTGAAATATAACAATTTAAGTTTTGCTAATTACAATTTGTTGATTTTAATGGATTTAGAACAAGGCATACATAATTAAGTTAGAAAGAATAATATTTATACTATATTTTAAAAAATGAGAGGGGTTTTAATCATGGAAAAAAAGAAAGTGTTTGTATTGTTGTTATGTGTACTATTTGTATTTACTGGTTTAAGTGTTTTTGCTGGGGAAGTTATTATTGAAGAAGTAGGGAATAATAATGTTGTTACAAGAGATAATATAACAAATAGAATTGGTCTTGACTTACCTACTGTTGGATGGGGTATATTTAATGATGCTGATGAAATAATCGGTTGGCAAGGTGTTAATATAGCTTTTGGATATAGTAGACTTAACTATTTTGAGCCATTAAAATATAACGAAATAAATCCATATTGGCAATGGGGAACAGTTGTATTAGTAGTTCCTTATGTAGGTGTTGGAATAGAATATCCAATTGAAGTAAATGATGGTGACGGTATAGTATCAATTAATGGGTCAATTAATCTTGTTACTGTAATGCCAGTTCCAGGTATTGGAGTTAGTTATTCATGGTAATATAGCTTTACAAAGAAATTAAGGAGCCTATTAAGGCTCCTTAATTTTAATATCACCAACAAGCAATAGAACCATCAGTTCTTGCTTCTGTTCCTCCATAATAAACTCCCGTTTTGCTGTCTTTCCATATTATTTGTCCTCTGCCGAAAGTACCGGAGTCCAGAGAAATAGAAATATCATGTCCCTTATCTTTTAATAATTTTGCAATATTTCCCGGGAAATTATGTTCAACTTTTATTTCTTTATCCTTAACCCATTGCCATCGCGGGGCATCCAGAGCTGCTTGTGGATTTAATTGAAAATCAATGGTGTTCATTATAACCTGAACATGACCCTGTGGCTGCATAAATCCACCCATTACACCAAAAGGACCTATAGGATTATTATCCTTTGTTAGAAAACCTGGTATGATAGTATGATAGCTTCGCTTACCAGGTTTAAGACAATTAGCATGATTAGGGTCCAGTTTAAAGTTGTTTCCTCTATTTTGTAGTGCTATTCCTGTTCCTGGGACAACTAATCCCGAACCAAAGCCCATGTAATTGCTCTGTATAAAGGAGACCATATTGCCTTCCTGATCAGCTGTAGCCAAATATACAGTGCCACCTTTTGGAGGAGTTCCGGGTGCAGGGGTTAATGCATTTTCTTTTATCAGTTTTTTTCTCTCGGTAGCATAAGATTCAGATAGAAGTTCTTCTACTTTGACATTCATATCTCTTTTATCACTTATATATTTTTTACCATCTGCAAAAGCTAATTTGATGGCTTCTAATTGTTTGTGATATGTATCCAGTGTATCTTTTTCTCTAAATTGAAAGCCTTTTAATATATTTAAAGTGATTAAGGCTACAAGACCCTGGCCATTTGGAGGAATCTCCCAGACATCATACCCCCTATAGTTTATATTAATAGGTTCTATCCACTCCGGCGAATATTCTGCCAGGTCTTCGGCTTTTAAATACCCACCGTATTTATTAGAAAAAGAAGTAATTTTTTCAGCTATTTTACCCTGGTAAAAATCTTTTCCATTTGTTTCTGCTATTGATTGTAAGGTCTCTGCATGCCCCTTTGAACTCCATACTTCTCCTGTTTCAGGAGCTCTATTATCAGGAGCAAAGGTTTCAAACCAGTATTTAAACTCTTCACTGGAGAATTCTTTTTTGTAAATCTTATAGGCTGCTTTCCAATACTTAGCTGTAACTGGAGAGACAGGAAAACCGTCTTTAGCATATGTAATAGCAGGCTTTAATGTTTCTGTTAATGGTAATGCACCAAATCTGCTGGATAATTCTGCCCAGGCCCCAGGGGTTCCAGGCACCGTCACTGGTATCCAGCCAAATCTAGGTATCTCAGTATAACCTTTTTCTTTTAATGATGCTATTGAAATGTCTTTGGGAGCTGGGCCACTACCATTGAGGCCATAAAGTTTATCTTTAAACCATACTATAGCAAAGGCATCAGAACCAATACCATTGGATGTTGGTTCAACAACTGTTAGACAGGCAGCTGTAGCTATGGCTGCATCTACAGCATTGCCCCCTTTTTTTAAGATATCTAATCCTGCCTGTGCTGCAAGAGGTTGAGAACTTGCTACCATTCCATTCTTAGCGATTGTAGTCATTCTTTGTGATGAGTAAGGATTGTGCAAATAATTGAAGTTCATTGTGTATAGCTCCTTTGTATATTCTATTTTTTCTTGTACTATTTATTATGCCCATAGTAGCTTAAATTTGATAATATTTAAGTCATTGAGTAAGCTTAATTCTTAGTATATATTTTAGCATATCTGATTTAATGTCTCAATTAAAAGGATAGAGATTATATGTAGATTAATTATGAAGCGGCTTATATATTTAATATTGTATGAGAATTATAAGAAAAATAAAGGAATTTAGCGAAAATTATCGAAATATATCATAGATTACGAAAAATTTTAGAGTACTGGGGGTAAATAAATGTATAAGGACACGCTTAAAGTGTCATTGATGGGTTTTTCAAATGGTAGTGAGCCTTATTCTTTTTTAGAACCTAGATTGAAGGGCTTTCAGGAAAAGGAGGAAATTAATATTGAGTTTGAGTTTTTTTCCTGGAGTAGAGCTTATCAATCCATAATAAATAGTTTTAAAACAGGTAATTCGCCTGATATTGTTCAGCTTGGTACAACCTGGGTAAGTACGCTTGCCAAATTAGCTTACATAAAACCACTTGCAGAAGATATAGTTTTTAAGCCGGCTTTAGCTAACTCAGTGAATGACAGTTGTTTATTTCAGGGGGAACAGCATGCTGTTCCCTGGACTTTAGATACGATTATCATGGTTGTTCGGAAAGAAAACTTAAAAAGACTGAATATTTCAACTGAAGATTTAAGGGATTGGAATGGATTTTATCAGGTAATAAAAGATATAGCTAAAAAAAGAAAAAACGATAAGACGATTCCAAAACCTATGGTTTTTTCAGTAAAGCCTGATATGGATACCGTTCATCGCTTTTCATCTTGGTTTTTTGCAGCTAATAATAGATATCCAAGTGTAAATAGGGATACGGATAGTTTTTTATATAACAAAGAAATAATAGCTTTAATTGATTATTTCAGTAAGTTAATTGAAGTCTCTGGGCTTAGTATAAATGATGTAGATATACATCCATATCAGTTGAATGACGATTTCTATAGTAGAGATACATTTGTATTCAATATAACTATAAGTAACGGAGTCATGGAAAATATTAAAAATGGTAAAGACTACGCAATACTTCCATTGCCGTCTCCAAATAATCATCTTGGAACATATTCTGGTGGTTCAGTATTAGCAGTGTCTTCTCGAACTAGATTCCCAGAAAAAGCTAATAAATTAATAAAGTATCTTACTAGTGAGAGTTTTATTACAGCTTTTCAAGATTACAGTTCTGCTATTCCAGCTTTTGATTCTAGTTTTTGGCAGAAGCGCTATCATAATAAAGAAATATCTAGTCTATATAATCTTACTGTTAATTCAAGTACATATCCTTCTCATCCTATTTGGGGCAGTATTGAGAATATTCTCAGTGAGAGTTTATCTCAAATCTTCTGGGAGTTATTTAATTTTGACGATGAAAAACAGAGGTATGGAAAAGAAAAGATTATTGAGATGCTAAAAGATACTGATAAAAGAATAAAAAGACTATTAAAGTTTGCAGGCTATAAAAAATTCTAAAAATTATATTTTGGAGATGAGTCTAATGCTTATTGAAACTACTAGTGGTAAAAATTTAATTGAAGTAGGATATGAAGCAGCAAATATTTTAACAAAAAATTATAATGATAACTTAGTTTATAAAAAAATGTGTGAATATATTTTTAATGAGATATCAGATATGATAGATTTAATTCGATTATATATTATTGATGAACAAATTGAGGGTCTTAAGGAAGCTCTAATATATCATAAATTTGGTTGGTCAGTAGGTTTCGATTCTATAGCCCTGTATCAACTTCCTAAGGATATAATTGAAAAAAATAAAATTATTAGGGCTAAGTATGATGATTTTAATCTTTTGAAAATCCCTTTGAAAGTTGAGGATGAGTTATTAGGCTTAATAGAATTTTCAACTTGTGGTTATCTTGAAGATGATATAATTATAGAAATAAAACAGATGGCTAATATAATTTCCTATTCTTTATCTAACATTCTGTTAAAAATGGATACTAAGAGAGAAAAAGAGAGTACTGAAATATCTATTAAAGTTAACAATAAATTACAAGCTACTGATAGCTTAGAAGATTTATATGATACATTCTTGAACTTAAGTGTTAAATACTTTAGTTTTGATAGAGTATCTATATTTATTTATGATGAAAATCATAAAATAAAATTTATTAAAGGTATAACTGAGAAAGGTGAAGAATTCATATTTGATGAACTTCCAGAAATACCCGATTTATCTGCTGATTATATTCCTCTTGATCTTGCTTCAGGTTATTGGTATCCTCTTAAAACACATACAGGGATCTTGGGTGTAGTTCTTTTTGATAATATTTATACCTTACATAAAATCTCCGATTCTTTACTGGACACTTTGCGTATTGTAAGTAGTCAATTTGCTAGTACTATTGATAATATTCGTATGTACTCGAATTTACAACGTTCAGCGTATTATGATGCGTTAACAGGTTTATATAATCGTAATTATTTAGAGGAAAATTTGCTAGAATATGAAAAGGAAGAATATCTCCCTTTATCTATAATTATGGGCGATTTAAATGGTTTAAAATTAACTAATGATGTATTTGGTCATAATATGGGTGATAGTTTATTAAAAACAACAGCTAATATTTTAAGAGGCTCTTCATTAAAAGAAGATATAGTAATTCGATGGGGTGGTGATGAATTCCTTATACTTTTACCTGGTAAAAATGAATCTGATGCTTATGATATGTGTCAAACTATAAAACATAATTGTTCTATCGTTGATGACGATCGTTTGCAATTGAGTATATCGTTAGGATGTGCCACTCGGAAAAGTAAAGAAGAAAAATTAATGCCTGTAATGATAGAAGCTGAGGATAGAATGTATAGACATAAATTGCTGGAGACAAAGAGCTATCGTAGTTCTTTGATAACTTCTCTGCGAGAAACATTGGAAGAGAAGTGTCATGAGACTGCAGGATATGCTGCAAGAATGGTTAATCTTGCTATTAGAGTTGGCAGAAAAATGGGATTAAACGGAAGCGAATTAGATGATTTGAGACTTTTAGCTATGCTTCATGACATGGGAAAAGTAGCCGTTAAAGATGAAATATTGAATAAGGCAGGAACTTTGAGTGACAAGGAATGGGAAGAAATAAAGAAACATCCTGAAGTGGGTTATCGTATTGCACATGCCTCTCATGAATTATCTCAAATTTCAAATTATATCTTAAACCACCATGAGAGATGGGATGGTAAAGGTTATCCCTTAGGAAATAAGGAAAAAGAAATTCCTCTTTTATCAAGGATAATCTCAGTGGTGGATGCTTATGATGTTATGACACATAAAAGACCTTATAAAACTGCGATTACTCATGAAGAGGCTATAGAAGAATTGAATCGTTGTGCTGGATCACAATTTGACCCAGACATTATAAAGATATTTAATAGTCTAAATATTAAAGAGAATATGTGATATGATTATAAACTATAAACACCACTTACTGTATAAGGGAGTGGTGTTTTTTGCAGCTAAAATTGTAAATAGGAAAAAGTGCAAAAGTATAAGAAAATTAACAATAAAATCAGAAGGAGATTTATGAACAGTAACGAAATATATAATAGCAATATATAATTTGTATAATATAGGGAGGGGAAGTATCATTTTAAATTTTAAAAAAAATCAGGCAAAAAAGTTTTCTAAAGTAGTATTATTAATTTCATTTGTCTTAATGACGCTAGTACTCTTAACAGCGTGTAGGACTCAATTAATGGTAGAAATCGGGACTATAGAAGGGAATCCTTGGGATACAGTAGAGTTTAATGTGCAGGCCCAAGCAGGAGAAGAAATTAAAAGATTAGAACTTAGTGGTGATTTGAGTGAATATTTCGACAAAGACAATGCTACATTCACCTGGACACCTGGCGTAGAGGATATAGGGGTTTATGAACTTGAAATAACAGCTACTGATGGGGAAAATGTTGACCAACAAACTGTATATATTGTAATAAATCCTCTTGAAGCTTTAAAATTCGATATCAAGCAAACACCGGATCGGGCAGAGTATCCAGAAACAGATGCTTTGATTTTAAGAAGACTAATTAATTATGAATTTTATGAACATAATGGTGAGTTTTTTCGATTAGAAGAAGTAGCAATAATGACAAAATTGTTTAATAGAAATGCTATTAATAGATATGGAGATGTAAGGATTAATTTTAATCCAATGAGTGAGGCTATCTTTATAACCGAAGCCAAAACTGTTAAAGCAGACGGTACTGTAGTAGAACTTAGAGATGATGCTATTAGTGTAATAACACCACCA
This sequence comes from Halanaerobiaceae bacterium ANBcell28, assembly GCA_037623315.1. Lineage (GTDB taxonomy): Bacteria > Bacillota > Halanaerobiia > Halanaerobiales > DTU029 > JBBJJH01. Next base: position 81,469 of record JBBJJH010000018.1, on the reverse strand, counting down.
GAGTTAAGTGGTTCTAATATCTATTCAGATATGGAACAATTAGTTTTTAATATGCCATCTTTAGAAGAAAATGCTGTAATCGCATATAGCTATATTAGAATATCACCTGCGGATAGAGAACAAATCTGGTTATATGACACCTTTCAAAGTATAGATCCTATAAAGTACAACAGAGTGAAATTATATCTTCCAGATGATATAGAAGTAAATTATAAAGTTAATAATTCAGATGTGATAAAAGAAGAAGAAGAATTAGAAGATGATATGAAGTTATATACTTGGGTGAAAGAAGATGTGGAAGCTGTAAAAACTGAATTTGCTATGCCACCTATTGACAGTTTATTAGCATCATTACTTGTATCAAGTTCTAATTCCTGGATAGAAGTAGGTAATTTTTATAAAGAAATATTGCCTGATTTGTACGAACCTAGTCCAGAGTTAAAAGAACGGGTGAAAGAATTAACTGAAGATGCATTTAGTCCTGAAGATAAGATTAGAGAACTCTATAACTTTGTATCTTCTAATATTAGATATGTAGCATTGGTGCATGGTTTAGGAGGAATTATTCCAAGTAGTGCGGTAGAAGTATATGAAACTAGATATGGAGATTGTAAGGGGCAATCAATATTACTTATTTCTATGTTAAATGAAATTGGTATTGAAGCAACTCCTGTTTTAATTAATGTTTATGAAAATCCTGATATGGATATTGTTTCTTTGGCACAATTTAACCATATGATAGTTTATATACCAGGAAAAGATATTTTCTTAGATCCGACTAGTGGTAGTCATTTGTATGGTAATTTAGCTGTACAAAATCAAGGAAAGAATGTTTTCTTGCCTTTAAGTAATGAAATAAAGACAACACCTTTATCTTCAGCATATGACAATAAAGAATCGCTAATACAAGTTGTTGATCTAGATATTGATGGTAATATAAAGGCTAATGCGATAATTGAATATTTTGGTCATGATGATTTTCTAATCAGAAACTTTTTAGAAGATAAAAATGAAAATGAACAAAGAAACTTTATAAGGGATATACTAGACAGTGAATTTTCTAATTTTACAATAGAAGAATATACCATTAGCGGTATAGATAGTGTGCAAGATAATATAAGTATTGATATGACTTATGAAGTAGAAGGTTATGCTAATAATGTTGCTAGAAACATGATTATCAATCCCTTGATGTTCTCTATTGATTTAAGAAATCTTATTGCGGAAGAAACAAGAGAATATCCTATATATATTGGTTTTAATTTTAACGTAATTAGAAGAGCAGAAATAAATATACCTGATAGTTTTGTAGTGCTTGATTTACCTGAAAATGTAGAAATTAGAAAAGATTTTGGTTATTTGATAGTTGATTATGAAGTGATAGATAATAAAATATTTGCAAGTTATGAGTTGATTATAGATAGACCTCAGATAGAAGTAGAGTATTATGATGAGTTTAGAGAGTTGATTGAGGGCTCACAACAAGCTTTTAGGGATCAGATAATTCTTCAAAAGTAGTTAGCTTTCGAATATAAGTGAATAAATTCAGATAAAGCCGTGTTCTATCATATCCTATAGAATGCGGCTTTTTTGTATATTTTTAAACACTTAAACTTTATGATATAAAGAGAGGTTTGAATAAAAGTAATAAAAAATTAAACACGATATAGAAAATGATTCTTTTTATAGAATTATATTAAATTTTTGGAAGGATTTTCATAAAACGTGCAGAACTAATAATATATATGTATTAAAATTTTAAGGGGGGGATGTTTTATGTTTAAAATGAAATGTTTTAGTTTCCTAATGACATTAGTTTTGCTGTTAGTATCTATTTCCTTATCGACAATAGGAGCAGATACTTCTGGACAGGATGAGTTTTACTTGCTTGGTGATCTTAATAATGATAATGTAGTAGATTCTCTTGATTGTACGATACTTCAAAGACATATATTGGGAAATGATATTCTAGATTCGTCTACTTTAAGAGCTGCTGATATTAATGGGGATGGTGTTGTTAATTCAATTGATTATAATTTGTTATCAAGACACGTTCTAGGTCAGTATTATGAAAATGATATAATTATTGAGGTAGTTGATTCTGAAACTGGAGTCGGAATAGAAGGTGCTTATCTTAGTTTCAGTGTAGATGGCTATGAAGGTATAACGATTGTTTATGAAACAGATGAAAATGGATTCTTTAGGCTTGAGAATGTTCAACTTAATGTTGCTACTAGAGCTAGGATTAATGTTATGAGTGAGGGATATATAACCGAAGAAATTATCATATATGCTCATTCTATTTCTGGAACAGAGCCTCTGACTTTTACTGCCGAGGAAGCTATAAAACTTTATCAAGAACAAATTATTCAGCTTGAAGATATAAATTTTGAAAATTATGTAAGGTCAGTAATAGATAAACCTAGTGGTGCTATTTATTTAAGTGATGTGAAAGATATAGAACGATTAGCACCTTATTATATGAATATTGAATCTTTAGAAGGTATACAGCATTTTCATAATTTAAAATCACTTAGTTTATGTAATGACGTGTTTTTTCCTGGTGGTTCAATGTCATATACAGATATTAATCAAATAAGGGATCTATCACCAATAGCAGGACTTACAAAGTTGGAAACATTAGGTTTTACTGGTAATGAGGTAGAAGATATTTCGCCTTTAGCTGAACTTAAAAATTTGCGTAGTTTAAGGATTAGTGATAATAGTCTTATAGACATTTCTGTTTTATCTAAACTGCAAAATTTAGAAATTTTGTATGCTTATAGTTGTCAACTCGATGACTTATCTCCATTAGCAGAACTTGTTAATTTAAGACGATTAATTTTAGGCTATAATCTAATTGAAGATATTAGTCCGCTATCAGAACTAATTAAGCTGGAAAGATTGAGTCTTGAGAATAATCAAATTAAGGATATTACTCCTTTATCTCAATTACTTGAGTTGGAACATTTATCGCTAAGAAATAATCTAATTGAGGATTTTTCTCCAGTCGAGAATTTACCTAAGTTAAATACTTTTTGGAAATAAGTTCATAGAACTATCAAATTATATTAGGAAAAATAGTGCCACTTTCGGGTGGTGCTTTTTTTAATGACTGTAATGAAAAAAATTAATCCTAAGATTACTTTTATGGGTCTTGTTAAACAAAGAAAAATATTATATAATAGTAAAAAAATATGCATTTATGGCAATAAAAGAATAGGAGGGATAATACTATTTAAGATTAGCATAGATTTAAATTAAAAACAAAGATAAAAATTGGAGGGTTTATTATGAAAAAAAGTGTATTGATCCTGACATTATTTGTCATATTGGCCATTAGTATTAGCACATATGCTTGGGAAATAGCTTCTAATACATATGATAATATGTTAAGCAATGCTGATATAGAATATGCTGTTGGCCAAGGAGAAGCACAATATGAAATGCGCAATGTAATAAGTAGTGGTGAGTTTTTAGGATACCATTTAAATCATTTTTTAAAGCTAGAATATGGTTTATACCATGGTGGGGAAATGTTAGCCCAAGCAGAATTATGGCCTGAAGGTGAAAGTGCTGTTTATAATTTTGGAATAAAACATAACTTTTTGAAACAAGATGATTGGAATATTTCTGGAGGTTTAAATTATAGTCATCGTGAAGATAGATGGCTTAGTGAACCAGTAAATAATCTAGAAATAAGAGTTTATGCAGACAAAGAAATAGATACTCGCTTGTCTTTATATAATAGATTAAAATTCATATTAAATGATGATGATAATAATGGAATAGAATTAAAAAGTGGTATAGAATATAAATATGATAGTAGAAATGCAATTAGAGTTGTTTTAAATAGTGATACTAAAGATAATTTGAGCAGCTTAAATAATGATATAAACGTTGGTTTTCGTTCGTATGTAAATGAGCAAATTACTTATACTGGTGTAATAAATTCAAATCTCTCTAGTGATTATAATAATATGTCACTTAATAATACTGTTGAATATCAAATTGAACCAGGATTTATCATAACAGGGAATTTAAAATTTAATACTAGTCGGCATCAGCGTAATGAATTATATGGAAAGCTCGAAAGGCAGTTTGATGGAGATATTACTTTTATAGGACAGTATCATAATACAATAGGCAGTGATTCTCATCACTTCCTTGCTAAGTTAGAAAATGAATTAGATGACAGATTGACTGTTTATGGAGAGTATTATAATAACTTGCAATTTGATAATAATTATAACGTTAAGTTAGGAGTAACTTATACTTTTAATTAATATGAGTAAGAGTAAAAAATCAAGGAGATTCTAAATATTTAGAGTCCCCTTGATTTTTATATTATAAAGGTTTTTGTAAGAGGAGGATTGATGATGAACAATAAAAGCAAGATAGCTTATTTAACAATTGATGATGCACCTTCTGTTGACTTTAAAAATAAAGTAGATTACTTAATTTCTAAAAAGATACCAGCAATCTTTTTCTGCGAAGGACAAAAACTTAAAAAGTATGAAGAAGATTTAATTTATGCAATTCAAAATAATTTTTTAATAGCAAATCATTCCTGGAGCCATGCTAATTTTAATGACTTAAGTAAAAAAGAGATAAAAGAAGAAGTAATAAGTACAGATAAAGTAATAGAGGATATATATTATAAGGCAGAAGTGGAAAGGAAGCTAAAACTTTTCAGATTTCCTTTTCTAAATAAGGGAGAGGATAATAAGGAATTTGCCCAATCTCTTTTGCGTAATCTAGGTTATGAACAGGGAAATTTTGAGGGCATTGATTACAAGTGGTATAGAGAAGAAGGACATGATAAGGATATTGATGTCAGCTGTACATATGATTCCATGGACTGGACTGTTGCCAATGGGAGTTTTATCTATGGTATAAAAACACTTCAAGATTTATTAGATAGAATGGATGAAGATGTTCCAGAGGGACATCGTGGTCTGAATTATAAAGGTTCTAGTGATATTATATTAGTCCATGATGATCCTAGGATTAAAGATTTTTTCCAGCCAATGATTGAACATCTTTTGGAGAAAGGGGTAAGCTTTAAATAATGTCTTATTGAAGATACTCTATTTTGGATTTAGCATTTTTTCGTTGACAAAAAAGCATAACTTATATATAATAGAAATAATCAAATAATTATAAAAACAGTGATAGGGAAATAGTAGACTTTTAAGTAATTTTAAGTAATTTTAAGAGAGCCAGGGGTGCTGGGACCTGGTAGTTACACTAGTTGAAATACACCCTTGAGTTTCGAGGCTGAATAAAGTAGGCCAAGACGTCACCCAACGTTAATTGGTGAGGAAGTGTTTGCTTCCAAAAGAGTGAATCTGGCTTTTAATGCAGATTAATTCAGGTGGTACCGCGTATTAGTCGTCCTGTGTAGAGGGGCGGCTTTTTTGATTTTTATAGGTATTTAAATATTTTTTCTATCAAAATATTTATAATTATATATTAATTTTTTTTAAAAAGGGGTGGTGTTATTAAGGAAAGTTAAGAAGAGGAGAGTAGTTGAGCATAGTATTTAGCTGAGATATAAAGTAAGTAGTAAAAATAAAATTGAAATTTTAAGGAGAGATAAAAAATGAGTGATAATAATATAATTAAAATGTACTCTGGAGACAGTGTACCATTAGAAATGCATAAGGTTAGGGTTGTACAGAAACTAAACTTACCTGATATTGATAAACGATTTGAAGCAATGACTGAGGCAGGTAATAATACTTTTTTACTTAGAAACAGAGATGTGTACCTGGATATGTTAACTGATAGTGGTGTTAATGCTATGAGTGACAGACAACAGGCAGCAATGATGATAGCAGATGACAGCTATGCAGGGTCTGAGACGTTCAGTAGGTTGGAAGAAAAAATAATTGATATTTTTAATAAAGATAAGTTTTTACCTACACATCAGGGAAGGGCTTGTGAAAATATAATTGCTCGAACTATGGTTAAGCCTGGTTCAGTAATTCCAATGAATTATCATTTTACAACTACAAAAGCTCATATTGTAGAAAATGGTGGAATAGTAGAAGAAATCTATAATGATGAAGCCTTGAATATAAACAGCACACACCCTTTCAAAGGAAATCTGGACCTAGATAAATTAAAGGCCCTTATTGATAAACATGGGGTTGAGAATATTCCTTTTGTTAGAATTGAAGCAGGGACAAACTTAATAGGTGGACAACCTGTATCCCTAACAAATATGCGTGAAGTCCGTAAAATTTGTGATGCTCATGGAATTAAAATTGTTTTTGATGCTAGTTTATTACAGGACAATCTTTATTTTATTAAAAGTAGAGAAGAAGCTTGTAAAGATATGAGTATAAAAGAGATTACTCATGCTATATCTGAGCTTTCAGATGTTGTATATTTCTCTGCCCGTAAATTAGGTAATGCCAGAGGTGGTGGAATCTGTACTAATGACCAGGAAATATACTTGAAAATGAGAGAACTATTACCTTTGTATGAAGGTTTCCTTACTTATGGTGGGATGTCTGTGAGAGAAATGGAAGCTATTACAGTTGGTTTAGAGGAAACAATGGATGTAAATATGATTAATCAGGGACCACAATTTATAGCATATATGGTTGAGGAACTTCAAAAAAAGGGTATTCCGGTAGTAACACCTCCAGGTGGATTGGGTTGCCATGTTGATGCTATGGCCTTCCTTGACCATGTGCCTCAAACTAAATACCCTGCAGGTGCTCTGGCTGCAGCATTCTATATCGCAAGTGGAATTAGAGGAATGGAAAGAGGTACATTGTCAGAACAAAGAGATGAAGATGGTAATGAAACCCTTTCTAATATGGAGTTACTCCGTTTAGCTATGCCTCGTAGAGTATTTACTTTATCTCAGGTTAAGTATGCTGTTGATAGATTAACTTGGCTATATGAAAATCGCAAGTTAATTGGCGGATTAGAATTTACAGATGAGCCTAGAGTATTGCGTTTCTTCTTTGGTAAACTAAAAACAGATTCTGACTGGCAAAGTAAATTAGTAGCAAAATTCAAAGAAGATTTCGGTAACAGCCTCTAAAAAGCAAACAGGGGACCCGGTTCTGCGTTTGCTTTCGCAGAACCGTACTTATCAAGTGATTCATTAGTTTTAGGGGAGGTTTTATAAGACACTTAGATTAGCTATAAGCTTCGTCTTCCTGGGAGCTATATATAGTTCCACGGAGGAGAAATAGTAGAGAAATAATAAGAATTTGGGTAAAGGAGTTATAAAGTTGATTAGAAAAGCAGAAGCAAAAGATATTGAGGTAATTGCTGAGTATAATTGTATGATGGCTAAGGAGACAGAAGGGATAGACTTGGACAAAGAGACTGTCCTGGCTGGTGTTAAAAATGCTATAAATGATCCGAACAAGGCTAGCTATTATCTCTATGAAACAGATGAAAAAGTTGTGGGTCAGTTGATGCTTACAAAAGAATGGAGTGACTGGCGTAATGGCTATTTCTGGTGGATACAGAGTGTCTATGTTAATGAAAATTACAGACGCAGAGGTATATACAGGAGTCTATATACTTATCTGGAAGAGAAGGTGAAAAAAGATCCTGAGCTCTGTGGAATTCGCTTGTATGTAGAGAAAGATAATAAAAGGGCTAAGAATACCTATGAGAATCTGGGTATGCAAGAGACTTATTACTTGTTGTATGAAATGGAAAAGTAAGATGCAATCAGACTAGGTGTTATTTTTTTAACCTAGTCTGTTTTTTAATATATGGAGAATTATCATGCTTATATCCTAAATTATTTTTCCTTCTGAATTAATATTCTTAATTAATAGAGGTACTACTAGCTGGACACTTGCTATTAATAATAATATATATCGAAGATTTGCTTGAGCTTCTGGGCTATGAGCTAAAAATATAAAAGCTATAATACCAAGTATTCTACCTGTATTCAGAGCTAATTCTTTGTAAATAATAAACTCAATCCTTTGCTCTGACTTTCCTGTTTTATCAAGAACATTATAGGTAGCAGCGTTAAAGGGGACATTAAAAAAAGGTGCAAAGAATGAGTTGATTAAGGTAAAAATTAAAATTGTGATAAGACTGATATGCAGATAGATAGCTGTTATGCCCAGTGAACTACCAAGAGGTATTAGAAAATCAGCTGTATTGTTACGTAATATTAGGATTAGAAAAAAGTATATAGCATGAAAAATAACCCCTATTCTTAGAGCCATTGTACCATCTCTTTTTTTAGATAGGTATCCTGCAAGAATAAAAGTAATAGGAGTAGTAATATGGATGAATAAGTTAAAAATACCAATGGAAACAAAGTCACCATTTATTCTCCATATAAAGATATTAACAAAAGTATTGGATAAAGCTATGGATGTAGTAAAAAGACCGGCAATTAATAATAATATTTTAGCGTCTCGGGTTAGCTAAAGTTTTCTTTTTAGTCTAGCTATTTTCTTTGTATGATTCATTTTATCACCTCTTATAGTTTTAACGTAAATGTATAAGTATATGATAATTTTTACTTTATTGGGCTTTAATATGTCCATAAGTAGAGTTTAAAATGGCGAGAAGGAAAATAAAAAATAACGTTGAATAAGAGTATAGAAGGTGAAATATAAAGTTGGTTCTTATTTTAGCATATAAAGGATAGACTAAAGACCAGTCTTAGGGAGTTTAACAATATTTAGTCCTTGGAAAAAATAAAGTAAAGACTATAATAAAATAATACAGTACTTATAAAATGAAGATCACGGAGGAATAGTATATGAATTTAAATGAGATAATTAAATCACTTGAGTATGGAGAAAAGAAGATGCAGGGGAATCTAGCTTGTATTTTTACAGAAGTCAGGGATGCTAAAAAATTAGAAGAAGTAAAAAAGGATGAAGCCTATCAGAGTATGATAGAAGAAATATATGACTCTGCTAATAGCTATTCAAGTGAGCCGATAGAAGAATTGCCTTTTTCAATTTATAAACTATTTCATACTACAGGGTCTAGAGATGAGTATCAGAAGATTTATTTTGATAGGAGAGCCAGGTTATCCGCCTTTGCTGTAATGGTTTTATTGGATAAAGATGCTGATAGATTTATAGAGAAACTGGAAGATATATTATGGGCGATTTGTAATGAGTATACCTGGGCCTTACCCGCACATATACCAGGAAAAAGTTTTAAAATTAAATATAGTAAAGATAATAATTCAAATATAAAGGCAGAACTTAGAGGTCAGCAGAATACTATTGACTTATTTGCTGCTGAAACAGCTTTTGCTCTTGCTGAAATCCTAAATTTATTGGAAGAAAAATTGTCAGCTATTGTTTCTTCAAGAGTGAGGGAAGAGATATTTAATAGAGTGCTTAATCATTTTACAGATTTAAATAAGTCTTTTAATTGGGAGACCTTGGCGATGAACTGGTCTGCTGTTTGCTCAGGTTCAATAGGGGCAGCTGCAATTTATCTGATAGAAGACAATAGAAAGCTGGCTAATATCATCAATAGGGTTTTAAACTGTATGAAGGTTTTTATAAGTGGGTTTACAGAAGATGGAGCTTGTCCGGAAGGACTTGGATATTGGAACTACGGTTTTGGCTTTTATACATATTTTGCGGAATTGCTTAAAGAAAGGACAGCTGGCAGGATTGACTTGATGAATGATAGTAAGGTAAAGGAAATCTCACTATTTCAGCAAAAATCTTATATTTCAGAAGATAAAGTGCTTAGTTTTTCTGATTCTCCCAGAAGAGTTAAATTTCATGCTGGCTTAAGTTCACGTCTTAATCAATTATATTCGGAATTTATTTTGCCTGATATGAATTATAAGGCTGGATTTCATGATGATCACTGTTATAGGTGGGTAAATATTATTCGTGACATATTCTGGTTTGATCCTAAAGCATTTCAAGAAAGAAATCAAAATAAAGTTATTGGGGATAAAAATATAGATAGGAATATGTTAAGTAGGAAAAAGTTAGATCAGAAAAGAGATAATAAAGATGTTCAGCTATATTATCTTGAAAAGGCACAATGGTTGATTTATAAAAAAAATAATAGAGAACATATAAATAGAAGTAATTTAAAAAATCTTAATAAAAAAATTGTATTTGCTGCAAAAGGTGGTTATAATGATGAACCACATAATCATAATGATATTGCTAGCTTTATATATCATTTGGGAGATACAAGCTTCCTAGTTGACTTAGGAAGTGGACAATATACAAAAGATTATTTTACTAGTAAGCGTTATGAGATACTATGTAATGGTTCACAGGGACATTCTGTGCCGATAGTGGAAGGCTACTTGCAAGAGTATGGTAAGGACTTTTCAGCAGATATTTGTGATTATAAGAATAATGAAGAGGAGATTCATTTTAGTATTAATATAAAAGGAGCATATGCCAACAGGAATTTACTGTCATTAATTCGTAGTTTCTCTATTAATAAAAATGATAATAGTTTGTTTTTAGTAGATAAGTATAAGTTCGATGCTAAGCCAGCTTCCATTACTGAAAGATTTATAAGTTTTTATGAACCAGAGATAGAGGAGGATGGAATTCTGCTACTTAAAAATCATGAAGATGTAATTAAGATAAAATATAAGAAAGAGCAAATGAGTTTTTCTTGCTCCAAGGATTATCACATTAATCATGATGGACACAAAGAGCTTGTATACTTTCTGGATTTTCTTCTAAGAAATCCTACACAAGAAGAACTTGTAGAGTTTAAATTTATCCCGTGCTGCAAAGATATGTAGAATAAAGTAGCTAAAAGACCAGGCCCTAGGATTTCTGGTGGCACTTAGCTCTCTGACAAAAATAGATGGTATAGTAATTATAAAAAGGTTCTCGAATGAGAACCTTTTTATAATGCAACGCTACAGTTTAATTCTACCACTCTCTTAAAATTTTCCAAAAAATATCTTGACATCGGAACATTTTAGGTGTAGAATGTGTATAGAAATTGAAATTGAAAACCATTCTCACTTACAAGATTAATCAAATAAGCTAGGAATAAAATTTGATGTACTTACATATTATAATTGAGAATGAATGTTATTTTCAACAAAGAGGAGGTGGGTATATTGTCCATTATGATAGTAGGCGCAGATAATGTTTCCAGTATTAAATCAAATGTAGAAGATTTGGGCTTTGATGAGATAACTCATCTATCGGGTAGAAAGAAAAGTGAGTTCAGAGCTTTTCGGCTATCTAATAATTTTGACCTTGTTTTGGTGTTGACTGATTATATTCATCACACAGCTATGAAGGCCATAAAGAGGGAGGCCAAAGAGAAAGATATAGATATAATTTTTTCCAAACGCAGCTGGGCAAGTATATATAAAAAATTAGAAAAAAGGAGGGTTGTAAATTAAGGGAGTGATGTGGTGCTTTTTTAAGTAGGCAATTTTTTTTAAAGACATAAGTTAATTATTTCACATTTGTTTTTATCAAAGTCTTGACTTGTGTGTTTTAAAATTTAATTATTAAAGGTATTCAATAAAAAAGGAGAGTGTATATTAAAATGTTAAGTAAAGGGAATGGTATTAAAGTATTGTTGTTAGGGATATTTGTTCTTATGTTTTCAGTAGTTTCTTTTGCACATTGCGTTTGGGTTGAGGCACCTGTTCAAGTAAATCCAGGTGAAGAATTTGAAGTTCTAGTATATTTTGCAGATGCTGATGATCCTATTGAAGAGAGAGATATGACTGAGTTGCAGCTATTTCTAGTTGATTCCAATTGGAATTTTGAAGAAATTGAGCTGATAAAAGAAGATACATATCAAAGAGCTATGCTAAGTATAGATCAACCGGGAGAACATACTTTAATTGCTGAAAGAGTTCCTTCTAGATGGCGTACAACAGAGATCAGGGATTTTGCTAAAAAATCTGTATTAGTAGGAGATAATGCTTCATATACATATCAAACAGTAGGTATTCCTCTAGAAGTTCACCTTGTTGAAAGTAGAATGTTGAGTAACGATGAGCGTGAAATTGTTGTAGAAATTTATTATGAAGGAGAGTTATTGACAGAAGGAGAGATTGAGTTATGGGAGTCTCTCGAAGAGGGCGGTTTAGTATATGATGAAATTGCAGAAGTTGAGATTGGTACTAATGGTCAAACTACTTTTGTGATTAATCCAGCTTATAATTATATTGTTGAAACAGATTATCGCTTGCCTCCCCGTGAAGTTGAAGGAACTGGTCGCTTTGTAACTGAAGTTAGATTTAGATCTACCTTGTTTTTAGGGGCTACTCAATAAGTTGTTAGAAATTATGTTTATTTTAGTATTCACATTAAATGTCCACAGGGGTTTGGAAATATTATAAACCATTCCCCCCGTCATTGGTAATCAGCTTAATGATAAAATAGTAGCAGAAATTAAACTAAGAGAATAGATGAGAAAATTAAAAGCCAGCATTTAATGCTGGCTTTTAATATGATAGGTTTGAAATAATGTTAAGTTTAGCTTATATTTTCTAATCAGTTAAAATGTATATTTGATATAATAAAATGAATTTTATCAGAAGGAATAGCAAAGCAAGTAAAAGGGAAAGAATAACTTAAGAAAGGAGAGGTGATTTAAATGGAATCAATAGAATTATTGGTAAATGAACATAAGTACATTAAAAGAGTGTTGGCTGTAGCTAGAAAATTATCTTTAAATATACTGGAGAGAGATGAAGTTGATGTAGATGCTTTTTATATGATTATAGACTTTGTTAGAAATTATGCTGATAAGCACCACCATAGCAAAGAAGAAGATATTTTGTTTAGAAAAATGACAGAGGAATTAGGTGCTGAAGTAGAGGCAGGCCCTATTGCCAAAATGTTGAATGAACATCAGATGGGGCGCATGTTTATGCAGAAGTTAGAAAATGCTCTACTGGACTATAAAAATGGAGACCAGGAATCAAGATTGGATATTATAGCAAATACTATTGCCTATGCTGATATGCTATTCCATCATATAGATAAAGAAGATGAGGCTGTCTATGTTTATGGTGAAGAGAGCTTGTCAGATAAAAACTTGGAACAAGTTAGAGATCTAGTAAATAAGGTAGAAGCAGAGGCTTCTGAAAAGGGAATTCAGGATAAGTATGTAACAATGGTAAAAGAACTGGAGTCAAGACTTAAAGTGAAAAGTAGCTTATAGATTATAATACATATATTACCATATAATATCTCTTGCATCATCTGTCATATACAACTTATATATGTTACTATATTATAGGGTGATATATTTATGAAGAAGACTTTCTTAGCATTATTTTTAATTTCAATTTTATTATTTAGTTATTATTCATATTTATCAAATAATCATTCTTTAATAATTTCAAATGAATTATCAGTATTAGAAAGAGAAGATAAGGAAATGGATTTTTATGAGTTGAAAGTGATGAATTACAATATTCGTCAGGGACTTGGAATGGATGATAAACTGGATTTAGACAGGATCGCTAAAGTTATTGAGGATTCTAATGCAGATATTATTTCCTTAAACGAGGTTGACCATAGGCTACCCAGAAGTAGGTTTCAAAATCAAATAGAATATTTGGCAGAAAAATTAGATATGAATTATGTTTTTGGACCTAACTTAAAAACAAGGACTGGCAGCTATGGAAATGCTATATTAAGCAAGTATCCTCTAAAAAATGTAGTTAACCATAGTCTTCCTACGAGAGAAGATATTGAAGCACGTGGGGTTTTAGAAGCAGAAGTAACTTTGTCAACTGGAAAAGACATTAATATTTTTAGTACACATTTTACTCCCAGTTATATAGAAAGACCAAAACAATTAGCTTGGACGAACGATTATTTAAAATCTCTAGAAAATCCATATATTTTTATGGGGGATTTAAATATGGAATTTCCCGTAATAAACAATCAAGAATCTTTAATGGCTGATTTCAAAACATTTCCTGCTATAGAACCTACACACGGAATTGATCACATTTTTACTAACCTTTCCTTTGATCTTGTAGATAAGTATGTGATTGATACTCCGGCATCTGATCATTTGCCTGTTGTTGCAAAATTTAGGGCTAATCTAAATCCAGATAAAATAGGATAATAAGTATTCATTCTGATGTAAGTACAAGAACAGGGGAAAAAGTCATTGTTCTAACTATAGAAGAGGATTTAGAAGAAAAAATTAAATAATGTAATTGACAGACATAAGAAGGGTATAAAATACCAGTCATGAGTAGGTCAATATCTGATAGCTTTTTTATGCTATTAAGATATTGGCCTTTTTTGTATGCGGAAAATTAATACTTTTTTATTTATAATGCTAATTATTGCGAAAAGAGGTTACTCTATTAATGATTATTTAAATATTACTTATAGAACTTTCGGCCTTCAGTTTATATAATTCGGCAATTTAAGGGTTAGCCATTAGCTAATGAGTTTCATAGATTATTCATAATTAAATATAATAAAAAGGGAGATTGATAATAATGCAGGATATTGAAAAAATATTAAAACAGGTAAAGGAAGGACAATTGGGAGTGGAGGAAGCAGTTAAAGTAATAAAAGATCCAGGGTATGAGGATATCGGCATTGCTAAAATTGATTACAATCGTAGTAAACGTAGAGGCTTTCCTGAAGTTGTTCTATGTGAGGGAAAAACCACTGAACAAGTAGTGAAGATTTTATCAGTGCATGCTAAAAATAATGATAATATTCTTGCTACCAGAGCTACTGAGGAAGTCTATGATGCAGTTAAGGGTGTATTACCTGAAGCTAGATACAATACTCTGGCTAGAACAATAACAATTGAGAAAAAGCCTCTTCCACGCGAGGGTTCAATTATTGTAGTTTGTGCTGGAACTTCAGATTTACCTGTAGCAGAAGAAGTTTATGAAACAGCCAGTATTATGGGAAACAAAGTTGGCAAACTTGTTGATGTAGGTGTGGCAGGCATCCATCGACTACTTAATAATTTAGAAGAGTTAAGGAAAGCTAGAGTTATAGTTGTTTGTGCAGGCATGGAAGGTGCCTTGCCCAGTGTAGTAACAGGTCTGGTAGATAAACCTATTATAGGAGTACCAACAAGTGTAGGTTATGGTGCTAGCTTTAATGGACTGTCGCCTTTGTTAACAATGTTAAATAGTTGTGCAGCTGGTCTTGGTGTTGTAAATATAGATAATGGTTTTGGTGCAGCTTATCTTGCTAATTCAATTAACAAGCTGAAATAATTTTGACTCTTAAATTTGAAAAACATTTCGTAAAATTATATTAAGGAGTGATAATATGAGTAAAAAAATATCTAGTACTATGATGACTCAACATCCTGACTCAGCAGCAAAATATGTGCCAATTCAGGATGAGGTTAATGAAGCGATAAATGGTCTTAAGCCTATGCCAGAAGGTTTAGGATTGGAAGAGATAATGATTGATTTTGAAGGTAAATTAACCCCATATCATCAGACTGCCCAGATAGTAATGGGTTTGTTGGAAAATGGCTTAACACCTGGAAAAGATGTCTTTGTTACTCCCAGAGTAGCAAATGCCAGGAAAGAAACTGCTTTTAGGCAAATAATGGCCTTTTTATCAATAACAGAGACGATTGTTGGAGCAAAGGAATTTAGTGAGCTGCAGTCTGTTGTTGAAGTAATACTTCCTATGGTTAGTTCTGCTGAAGAATTAATCAAGGTAAAGAAGAGAATAGACTCTGTTGCAAAATTAGCTGTAGATGAATTCGGAATGAAGGAAAATCGCAATCTACTTCAATTAATACCACTAATTGAAGAAGTGCCAGAATTAGTAAAGATAGATGATATTATAAATGACTTTGTAAGAGAACTGAGAAAAAATGATTATCCACTTGATTATCTTAGATTTATGCTGGGAAGATCTGATCCGGCACTTTCTTATGGTAATGTTTCAGCTGTTTTAGCAAATCGGATAGCTCTTTCTAAATCATATAAGGCAGGAGAAAATTTAGGCATAGATATTTATCCTATATTTGGCGGGGGAGCATTGCCTTTTAGAGGTCATGTTACTCTGGAAAATATCCATAATGTCCTTGAAACTTATCCTGGCTTAAAAACAATTACAATTCAGTCAGGAATTAGATATGATCAATCAAGTGATAAGCTTAATGATATGGTAAAAATTATTCAGGAAGAGTTACCTCAGAGTAAGCCACATTTTTATACAGATGAAGAATACCAGCAAATATATAATTATATTGGTATTTTTACCAGCACTTATCTGGACGTTTTCTTTAAAATAAGCCCAACTGTTGCTAAACTATCTGATTTTATGCCTAGGCAGAGGGACAGATTAGCTAGAAAAAGTGGCCTGGGATATGCTAGAGATATAGCTAGACCAAAAGATATAGCCAGCTTTGTAAATGATGCTGAGATAAAAGCAGAGTTAAGTAAATTCAATACTGAGATTGAATTGGCCTTACCTCGAGCAATAACTTTTACAGCTTCTCTATATTCCATTGGTTTACCACCAGTATTTTTAGGTACTGGTAGGGGACTTAAAAAGTTAAAAGGAAAATGGGGAGAAAAAGGTTTAAACGATTTTTTAAAAGAGTATCCTTCTATAAAGGCAGATCTTGAATTTGCCATTAAGTATGTGAACTTGAAAAATCTAAGAAGGTTTTTCCCTGATGATTCTATAAAATATATAGAAGAGGATATTAATTATTGTTGTGAACAATTTAATTTAAGTCTTCCAGCTGAAGAAGATATACAGTCAAATCTATATCATATTTTAATGGATTCCACTCTAGGTGTATTATTCCATCTTGAAAAAGCAGCTGATATATCAAGGCCTCACGAGATAGAATTGCTGCAAAACTGGCTGAAAGAGATGGGTGGTATTCGGGGTAGTCTTGGCTAATATATGGGAGGAGATTGAAATTGGATAAGAAAAAAATTATCCAGTCGTTTTTTAAAGATCGTCTAGCTGTTCTAGCAACTATGCATAAGAAAGAAGAGGTTATTGCGCCAATTTTGGAAAAGGAATTGGGAGTTAATGTTATTGTGCCAAATGATTTTAATACAGATCAATATGGTACATTTACAAGAGATATAGATAGGGTGGGGAACCAGTTAGAAGCAGCAAAGTATAAAGCAGAGGGGGCTATCTCCTTAGCTGGAGAAAGTCTAGCTCTGGCTAGTGAAGGAACATTTGGCTCTCATCCTATAATTCCTTTTCTACCATTCAATCGGGAAATAGTATTGTTGCTTGATAAGGAGAATGAATTAGAAATTGTAGGTGTAGCAACTACAACAGAAACTAATAATGATCATAGTATAGTAAAAAATTATAAAGAAGCATATGATTTTTCAGTAAAAGTGGGCTTTCCCAGTCATGGAGTTGTAATAAAAGTTAAAGAGTCTAGTAGGGATCAGAAAGAAATAATAAAAGGGATAGACAGTGAGAAAAAACTAAAAACTGCAGTTAAAGATGCTTTGAATTTATCTGATAATGGTGAAATATTTATCGAATCTGATATGAGGGCACTTTATAATCCAACACGGATGAAAAATATAGAGGTTGCAACAAGAGACCTTGTAGAAAAAGTACTAACTATCTGCCCTGATTGCTCTTGGCCAGGATTTGAGTTGATTGATAGAAAAGATGGTTTGCCTTGTGACTGGTGTGGAAGACCTAGCAGACTTATTCTGGCTTACATTTATAAGTGTAAAAAATGTGGGTATCAGGAAGAAAAAATGTATCCAAATGGAAAAGAAAAAGCAGATCCAGGGAGTTGCCAATATTGTAATCCTTAGATATTAAGAACAACATAAAAATAAGCATACTATCTTATATTAAAAAGAAGTGGGCTAACTCGCTTCTTTTTTTCATATCTGTGTTTTGAAATAGGATACAAGAACAGTTATGTTGCACTACAAAGCACTCCTAATTTATATAAGAGCTTTACAAGAACAGTTATGTTGCACTCCAGAGCACTCCTAATTTATATAAGAGCTTTACAAGAACAGTTATGTTGCAAGTTTCATTTTTTTAAAACGAATAAAATAATAAATTATGATAAAAATAATGTAGAAAGGATGATGAAATTGAACATATCTGATATACTTGGGACTAATAATAAGACCAACACCAAAGCAAAACAGCTACATACAGGTGAAGTATTTGCATTGTGGCAACATCTCTTATTAAGATATGATACTTATGAGATGACTGATATCTTTGAAAATTTTGCTAATGACGTAGAGTTTAAGGGTATATTATCTTTAGGAAAAACGGTTTTAAGTAAAGAAATATTAGAATTAGAAAAGCAGATGGATAGTTATGGTATTCCTCTGCCACCTAGACCTCCAAAATCAATAAATACATCAGCAAATACAGAGGTTTTGCGGGACGAACTGATGTTTCGTTTAATTTATATGGGAATACAAAATTTTCTTACTCAACATATAAGGACTATCTTAAATACTTCAAATGAAGACCTCTTAACAATATTCAAAAAATTTGAAGATATGGAGATGGAGTTATTTACAAAGCTACAAAAATATGCCCAATTTAAAGGGTGGATTTTTATTCCACCTGCATATAAAAATTCATGACTATAAAGTCATCAATTTTAACTATTGATGCAATGTTGTAAAAATACTGAATAGAGAAAGGAATAAACCATTGAACTTTCTAACTTTATATTGGATGATTTTTACTCTAACTTGGTTTGTAATTTTATCGATTGCAGTGCCGCGAAAAAAGATAATAGAATTGTTACCATACGGTTTTTTTCTGGGTTTTATACATTCAATAGTATTAAACTACTTTACAGTACATCATTTTAAGGTCTGGATTTTGCAGGGTGAAATATTTATTTTTGGGATACCATTATTTACATCTTTAGCCTGGATATCCCCTGTAATAATATTTTCCTATTATTATCCTTTTAATAAACAAAGAAGCTTACAGATTTCTTATATTTTATTATTCGCAGCGGGTATTGCTATGGTTAATTATTTTTTAAGTTTGGCAAATATGTGGGAGATAAATAATTGGAGATTTATTTATACCTTTATCCTGGCAATATTTACTCATACGATAATGGTATTATTCTTTCCTGTCTTTAATGTCGAAAGCGATAAAACTAATATATAAAGCTGCCACAAAGCTCTCTCAAATTATCATTATTGCTACTTGATTTGATAGCCCTACTAATAGTTGTTAATTCAAATACTATATCTCTAAAAATATATTGTTTTATAAAAATCATAAAAAACAATATCTCAACTTCAACATTACTTATTGATATGACATATATTTTTAAAGGGGTTTTATAATTTAGCTAGAAATAATTAATATGTTTATAAAAATAAATAATTATTTTAAAGCATCTGAATTCTTAATGGGATTCAGATGATGCTGTTTTAAGAGAGGGTTTCCTTTAAAAGAATTGGTATTATTGGGAAGCTATAATAACTAGCATGTGATATAAAAACGGGAGTGTATGAATATATGATAATTCAAATTTTAATAGGCTTAGTTTTTTTATTGATATTAAGTACAATTTATCATCAGTTTTGCCAAAAAAGGACTTAAATAAGTATCCCCCTCCGGGAGAGATGATAAATATCGCTAATAAAATGCGAATTTATGGTCAGGGAGAAGGATCGCTAACACTATTATTTACTTGTGGAGGTGGTTTTGGTTTTGCCTTAGGGAATTTTTATAATTCTTTTACTGGAAAGTATGATTTTTTAACACTGGTGTGATGGAATGGAGGTGACGACTTGAAGAAAAAACTTACTTGCTTAATAGTGGTGGTGATATTTTTTTTGCTAATGCTACAGTTTCTCCCAACATTAAGATTAAGAACGAGGGATATGGTAAAATGGGAAACTGAACACTACATAATTTATTTTAACGAAGATGATCGTTCGGGAGCAGAAGCTGTTTTTGCGCAATTAGAAAAAGATGTTCCCAGGATAAATGAGGCCCTACAATTCATCCCCAGTGAAAAAGTAGAAGTATATATTTACGAGAATCAAAATGTGTTACATCAGAAAAAGTATGGCTTTCTTGTATCCTTATTAAACCTAGATTGGTATATTGGTGATAATATTAGAGATAAGGTAATAATGGTATCTCCCTTAAATCCAGGACCAGTTCATTCGTTTGATAGTGTGGTAGAGGTAGTCAGTCATGAGTATGTACATGCTCTAATCTACCAGATCAATAAAAAAGTTCCTCTTTGGTTGGATGAGGGCTTAGCTCTTTTTCTAACAAATGGCCAAGCGTTGGGGTCTAGTCGTAATACTCAGATCCCTACTTTTAAAGAAACCCAAAGCAATAACTCAATTCGCTTTGCTAATGCTAATGGTTATGGAATGGCTCATATATACATTGATTTTTTAACTGAAACTTATGGCTTTGACTCTGTTCTAGAGCTAGTAAATAATCCAAAGGACCATGAAAGAATTTTTGGCCGCAGTGAAAAGCAATTGTATGATGATTGGCTGGAGTACTTAAGGAGGGTATATCCATAGCTTGATTAAAATATTAAAGTTGCGTACTGATAATCCACGCAAAAAGATGGTGCTTATATATTATGCACCATCTTTTTTATTCAACACTTCCCTTACGGGCAATATCAGCAATATAATCTCCTGTTCTGGCGGCGATTGCTAGAATTGTTTCTGTAGGGTTGGCACCACCTGAGGTAGTAAAGACACTGGCTCCACAGATAAAAAGGTTAGGGATATCGTGGCTTTGACAAAAACTATTCACTACTGATTTTTCTGGGTCATCTCCCATTCGACAGCCACCTAATAAATGGCCAGTATCAGCAGCAACAAAAGCTGGTTTTCCTTTTCTTGCTTTTAAAATTTGATTAGCCTTTTCCACACCGTGTTCGATTAAATTGTTATCATTTTCCCCGTAAGTAAAATGTATTTCAGGTCTTGGCATTCCATATTCATCTTTTTGATCACTTAAAATAACTTTGTTCTCTATATGGGGAAGCACTTCGCCAACTAAGGTTATCATTCCATAGAAATTAAAATTGAGCATAATTTCCCGCAGATCCTTACCCCAGTATCCGGCATCAAGGGCAGTGACTTTGGCCATAGCCAAAGGTCTATTGCCATGGGCATTAAGGGTATAGCCTCTAACAAAGCCTCTTTTAGCATCAGATTCATAGAAGTCCTGGGTACAGGCCATAACAGGGGTACCTTTATACAGCCTTATTTCTTCATCAAACTTAGCATAGACATCATGACCACTATGTGGCATAATATATTTTCCAACTAATCCGCTACTATTGGCAAGCCCGTCAGGAAATTGAGGACAGGCTGAATTTAAAAGTAGTCTTGGTGTTTCCACAGCAAAGGCAGCAACTATCACTATTTTTGCTTTCTGTTGATAATATTCACCCTTATGGCTAAATTCTACCCCGCTAACTTTGCCACTTTTATCTACCATTATTCTTGTTACCATAGAATCAGTAATTACTTCTGCACCTTTATCTATGGCCTTAGGAACATGTTGTATCAGAGTACTAAATTTTGCATTGGGCAGACAGCCTTCGTTGCAAAAACCCCGGTTAGTACAGGGAGGACGACCATCAAAAGGTGCTGATAGAATAGCCAGGGGAGTGGTACTACTTCTTATCCCTAGATTTTCACATCCTTCCCGGAAAACCTGTGCCATAGCACTAATAGGTTCTCTTTCAGGATAGGGGTAGGGGCCATTAAAAGCTCCCCAGGGGAAATGTTTTGGACCAGAAACTTTAATGTCATTTTCTATTTTATCATAATAAGGAGCAAGGTCTTGATAGGAAATAGGCCAATCTTCTGCCACCCCATCAGTGGATTTAACACGAAAATCACTTTCATGAAAACGATAAAATACTCCCGTAAAATGAGTAGTACCACCTCCAACTCCACGACCAGAATTATTGGGACCAAATTTCAGGGGGTCATTTCCAGTGGATAAACGGGTATCCTGCCAATTTAGGGAGTAAGCATGTAATTCATCACTGGCAAAATCCGTTTGAGGATCCCAGAAAGGACCAGCTTCAATACCTACAACATCCAGCCCAGCATTAGCCAGTTCATAGAGTAAGACACCGCCAGCAGCCCCAACACCTATTATACAGACATCTGCTTCTT
This sequence comes from Halanaerobiaceae bacterium ANBcell28, assembly GCA_037623315.1. GTDB lineage: Bacteria > Bacillota > Halanaerobiia > Halanaerobiales > DTU029 > JBBJJH01. The sequence continues at coordinate 59,361 of JBBJJH010000018.1, read as the reverse complement.
TATCTCCATATTTACGATGATCTAAATTATCATAGCGATGTCCTTTGTAGTGATCATAATTGTGCTTGACTGAAGTCTTATACTCCATCGGAATCCTCCTTGTCTATTTTCTTCTTATCTCCTTCATTTCTCCTGACTGCTTCCCAGGGGTCTGTAAGTCCAAATTCAATCCTATAATAACCTCGAGGATAGGCAGGTCCACCATAGCCCATTTCTGACCAGACAGTAGGATGTGAATAATATCCACTGACAGTTAAGATCAGTAGTTTATCAAATAGCTGTTTTTGCGGTATTTTTGACCAATCTGGAATAGAGGCTGCTTTTCCTACCTGCAGGTCTGAGAGGATTTTGAATTGATCTTTAATTCCTATATTGAGAAAGTCCTTTTGATGAATCTTATATGATAAGTTATCAATTGCTATTAATCCTTCTCTGACCAGTATGTCTTCCGAAGGAGCATCAGGCTCTCGCTGATATTCACCTATACCTTCATTCAGACGATTATCAATAAAATGAATAACCCAGTTGAAGATATCATCACGAGTATCATAAACCAGGTGTTTAGCTATGACCCTTAATCTCATTTCCTCTTCACCTCTAAGGAATTTAAGAGGAGGGAATGGTCCCAATCTCTTTAGAACTACATCTGCAGTAGTAGGATCCCATTCCTTTATTGAATTGAGTACATCAAAATCGGGATAGTATGTATTTTGAACCATCAAGTAAAGCCTCCTGTTAAGAGTCTAAGAAAGTCAATAGAAGCAACTGTAGCAACAATCAAAGGAAGTATGACAGGCGGTCCTATCATATGATTATGAACATTATTTCCTCCAACTCTTTTTCTGATTCCGTCAAGATGGAGATAAAAGCCCCAGAGATGTGTAACTATTACAAAGACTAGAGTGATTCCCAGTAGGTAGAGTATCCAGCTGGCTGGATATAATTCTGCTATAGTAATCAGAGCTGCTAGAAAATATAGTGAAAAAACAGGCACCCATAAACTCCAGTGGTAAAAATTCTGTCTGTAGTGAAAAAGATGGGCAGCTAGCGCCCATAAAAGAAACTTAAATCCATGCAAAAGTCCTTCCAGTATTTCCATATCTTTAATCCTTTCTTTGAACTAAATGTAATGTTAATATAATTCTTAATTATCTTTATTATATCTTTTAATAAAAAAAAAATACTTCACCTTTATAGAAAGGGACGTATTTTAAATAGGTATAGTGCTACTAAGAAGGGTCTTTATATTTTTATTGGAATCTGCTTGTCTATTCTTATACTATCTGTAGTAATTAGACAATCATAGGCAAGAATTTTAACACCCTTATCTTTAGCAAGTTTTAAGGCTGCAGTAAAATCTGGATCCATAACTGTATTTGGAGTAAAATAGTCTACCCCCTTTAATTGTATAAGGAAAAAGATATAACCCTGATAAGAACTATTTATTGCTTTAATCATTTCCTTGATGTGTTTTCTTCCCCTTATTGTAGGAGCATCAGGAAACATTGCTACCCTATCTTTTTCTAGAGTGACACCTTTTACCTCAATAAAACCTTCGCCTTTTTTATTTTTAAAAAAGATATCAAATCTTGAGTTGCCAAAAGTTACTTCTTTTTTTATAGTTTCAATCTCCTTAATTTCTATAATTTTATTTTGTTCAAGACTCTCATACACAACAGTATTGGGAACCTGTGAATCTATATTAATTAAAGTATCACCTTTATATGCAGAGATTAGGGAATACTTTGTTTTTCTATTCTTGTTACTGGCCTCTTCCAGGAAAACAGTACTTCCTGTTTGTAAGATTTCCTTACATCTTCCTGTGTTTTTCACATGAACTATCTCTTCCTGCCCATTTAGTTCAACATGAGCAATGAAGCGGTTAGGTCTTTTGATGAATGTTGCCTGATGTATACTTGAATATTTCATGATTATCTCCTTTTTTAGTTATGATTATTTAGTTTTAGCTTTTCAATATAGTTTATTTTAACATAGATAGGCCTTAATATCTAACTGGTAACTGGTTTAGGATATAGGAGTAGCAAAGTTAATTTGTTCTAAATGACTATTTTAGGAGATATTAGAACATAATCATAAGAAATATGTTTAAGAAGAAGAGAAGGCTTAGAATAAGTTCTTTTCTTCTTTTTTTGTATATAGAATGCTTCTTTTACATATTATAAACGAGAAAAGATAAAATAAGAATAATGGTATAGAAAGCAGGAGCGATAGCTATGGACCTAGGGATTTTAAGTAGATCTAAAAGTAACAAGAAAGAAATTTCCTCAGTAGAAAGCTTTAATATTTGGAACGTATTGTTGGTTAGATATACTAGTATTAATAAACATCAATTATATCTTAATTTTACTCACGATAGTGATTTTAAATATTTTATTAATAAGCATATCAAAGAATTCGAAAAAGAAATAAAAATTTTTGAAGAAATGGCCAAGAAGTTTAAGCTTAAAGTACCTACAAAGCCACCAGCAAATATTAAATTTACAAGTCAAATAGATTGTATTACAGATACGTTTATTTTTGACGAAATATATACAGATTTAATGTTTGAACTAAATGGTTTAAAAAGGGCTGCAGTAAGTAGTACTACTAATGATGATATACGAAGCATTTTTCTAGATTGTACAAAACGACATTTAGAATTATATGGAGAATTTTATAAATTTGGCAAACTTAAGGGTTGGGCAGCTATAGCTCCAGCATATAAGGTGAAACCAAACAAAAAGGAAGAAATATCAGTTGGTGAAGCCAATCATATCTGGGATCATGTTAATTTAAGGTATGATCAAAAGCATATGACCAGTATTTTTTTAGATTTTACAAATGACCTAGATTTTCAGATGATATTTAAAAAAGGCCATAAAATATTAGATCAACAGATTGAAACACTTGAGAATATAGCTCTAAACTTTGAAATTCCCTTGCCTGCTAGACCCCCTGCTGTAATGGAATCAGCCATTGATCCGGAAATGTTGGAAGATAAATTTATTTTTAGAATAGTATTTGCTAATATTCAAACTGCGATTGATCTACATATCAGGGCTATTTTAGAATCTACTCGGAATGATAAATTAAGGAGTATGTTTTTTGAATTTATGGAAGTAGAGTTTGGTATATATGATAATTTAATAAGATATGGTAAGTTAAAAGGATGGACTCATATTCCTCCTATGTATGGGGTGAGTATGTAGTGTGATTACTAAGATTGTTAAAAGCCAGCACACAAGGGCTGGCTTTTAACAATCTTACATTTTTATTATAATGATTTCAAATAGACTATATAAGATTTATTCAAATAATATTTCAAAGTCTTCATTTAACACTTCTAATTTTCCGTCAAGACCAGCTGTGGCGATGGCTTTTAAATCATCGGTGATAAAAATTGCCTCAGTATTTTCTAAATGATTTTTTACAAATTCCATACCTTTTTCCAGACCCATGATATATAAGGAAGTGGCGAAGACATCTGCATCAAAAGAATTATCTGTAATTAAGGTAACACTTCTTAGATTGTTCTGAACAGGACGGCCTGTATCTGGATCAAATATATGATGATATAATTCCCCATCTTCTATAAAATAGCGCTCATAATTACCAGAAGTGGTTATTATATTATCCCCAGTAAGTTCAACAGCTAAGGCAAGATTTCCTCTATATTGCTGAATTCGTGGGTCTTGAATTCCTATTCTCCAAGTGCTTCCGTCTGGCTTATCACCAAAAACCAAAACATCCCCTCCTAGACTTATAAAGGCAGCAGGTAGATCTTCAGCATCTCTAATAATCTCTCTTAACTCGCTACCTGAATACCCGAGTTTTACTATAGCTGGCAGATCAAGTTTCATATTTTCCTGAATTCTAACAGTTTGTTTTTCTTCATTAACTTCAATATTACGATAGTCTACTTTAGCTTTTGCTTCTTCTATTTCTTCTTCTCTAGGAACCCGGGGATTTTCAGTGCCAATTCCCCATAATTCAAGCAGTGGACCAATACTTACATCAAATTTGCCAGAAGTTAGTTCAGAGTATTCTTTTGCTTTTTGTATTATTTTAATAGTATTTGCATGAACTTCAACTTCTTGACCAGCATTATTGTTTATTCTATAGACATCACTTGTTTCTATATTTTTACTAAACAAATTTTCAACTTCTCTTAATCTATCAAAGCTTTTATTAATAACTTCTGGATTTTCTGTTCCATATAATTGCATTTGTATGAAAGTATCCATTATAAAAGCGGAGTTACTTACAGTAGGGGTATCTTTTAGTGGCGTCTCACTTTCATCTCTTGTGACTACTGCAAAGATTATAATGGATACTATAATTAGTACAGAAATATATTTAATATATTTACCATTCATAATTTTATTCCTTTCTACTTTGACTTTGCAATTTCTTACCGTACATTTTATTTAACAAAGATAAAGATATGCATAAATTATTCTAACATAAGAAAAAAGAAAAATAAAGTGTTCTGTAAACCTTTTAATCTATTTGTAATTAATATAATGTAAATGATATAATTATAAAAGGTAGTTAATAAAAATTATTACATTAGAATTTAATTATAATATTTACAAATTGGAAAGGATAATATAAATGTTTACAGATAATGCGTATAGATTAATCTTCTTTATATATGGTTTATCCTTCTTTACTATGGGTATTTCTGCTTTGCAAGAAAGAGAGGTACGGGGTAGTAATTTTCCTTTGGTCAAGGCTATAAAACATCTAGGCTATTTTGGTATCCTTCATGGTATTGTGGAGTGGCTATATATGATTATCTATACTGATTACTGGCCTCTTACTACCAGTCCCTTTTACTTTATTGCTATAATAAATGCTTTTTCTTTCTTTTTTCTCTGGAGATTCGGTAGTGAATTATTTGAAAATGATAATAATGATACGGACATAAAGAATCTTTTACCTTGGATTATTATTAGCATATATACCGTTATTTATCTCATTATTATCTTCTACCTTAGAGGAGATTCAATATATTATATGGAAACTCTTAATGTTTTAGCTAGATATTCATTAGGTTTACCAGCAGGGATAGCTTCATTCCTGGGATTGTACAAAAACGGGAAAATGTTACACAATCTAAAGCTAAAAAATATATCAGTAAAGTTTAAAGTCCTGGCAGTACTATTTGCTACTTATGGTTTTTTAGCTGGTTTTATAGTAGAAGAAGTGAATTTTTTTCCAGCAAATATTATAAATGTACACGCATTTACTAATATCCTTGGCTTTCCAGTTCAATTGGCTAGAACTATTGTAGCTGTTGCTATAACTTTATTGTTTATTAATATTATTCATATTTTTATCTGGGAAGCTGAGTTTAAGATTGATAAGCTGAGCAAACAACAATTTATCTGGCAGGAAAAGAGGAAGTTAGGACAGGTATTGCATGATAAGACTATTCAAAGTCTTTTTGCAGTAGGATTAGCTATTGAAAATCTAATATCTATAAATGATGAGAACATTGTATTAGTAAGAGATTTAGAATCTATCAAAGGAAATCTTAACTTAGTAATTCAGGATATAAGGGGGTTTATTAGAGAATCATCTCTAGAAGAGTTTAATATTAACAGTTTTAAAATAAAATTATATGATTTGATAGATAAATTAGCAAAAATAAGTAAAATAGATATTAATTTAAATTATGGCATAGCAGAAGTAATTTTAGGTTCTTTAGAATCAAAAGTTCTTGAACAAATTTATTATATTATCCAGGAAGCTGTTAATAATTCTATAAAGCATTCTAAGGGTAGTAAAATTATGATTGATCTTAGATCTACTTTAAAGTCCTTAAATATTCTAATTAAAGATAATGGTGAGGGATTTAAATTAGACAATTTAGATCAAATGGAGCATTATGGTTTAGGATCAATGAGAGATAGGGCTAAATCTATTGGAGCTGCTTTAGATATAAATAGTAGTGAGGATGGAGTAGAAATTTTTCTTAAAGTGCCCTGGGAGGGATCAAATGAAAAACGAAAAAATTAAGGTTTTATTAGTTGATGATCATTCAGTTGTGCGATTTGGTATTAAAGCCATTTTAGAAAATACTGATGATATAGAAGTATGTGCAGAAGCTGAATCATTAGAAATTGCATATCAAAAAGTTAGGGAACTTATGCCGGATGTGGTCTTGCTGGATATGAAACTAGCTGATGGAGATGGAGTTATGGGGTCTAGAGAAATAAAAGAAATATCTCCAGAGACAAAGATTATTATCTTAACTGCTTACGGAGATGAATCTTTATTAGTAGAGGTAATAAAGGCTGGAGCAAATGGGTATTTGCTTAAAGATATAGATAGTAAGACAATCCTATCTTCAATCAGAGATGTTTTCAATGGCAAGGCAGCTTTAGGACCAAAAGCCACAAGCAGTTTATTAAACTTAGTGAAAAATCAAAATAAGCTGGCTGTTGATTTAAGTTCTCGAGAAAGAAATATATTAGATTTATTAACACTGGGAAAAAGCAATAAGGACATAGCTAAAGAACTTTTTATAGCAGAGAAAACAGTAAGGAATTATGTTAGTAAAATAATGAAAAAAATCAATGTAAGTAATAGAACAGAAGCTGCATTGTTTTGGAAGAGACAAAAGTCCCTTTTTTAATGGGACTTTTTTTCGTTTATAAGGACATTTCACCGATATAATTTTTAAATAATTACTGTTATAATTTTATATAGAAATTATAAATTGCTTTGTTCACTTATTCACTAAACGGGAGGGAAAATTATTTTATGAACAAGAAAGGAACTATATTAATTTCAGCAGTTGTATTGGTTTTACTTATTACTGCAGTACTTATTGGTGGTGAAGATACAACAAGTTCTTCACTTGAAGGAAGATTTGTTGGTTATTCATGGCGTGGAGAGGCAAGAGGAGTAGAATTTGCAGATGCAGATAGGTATATCGAGACTATTTTAGATTTGGATGAAAAAGGAATTATACAGGATGCTAGAATGAGATTCTTTGTACAGCAAGATGGATATTGGACAAAACGTTCAAGTGGTAATGCTTTTGTAGATGTAGATTTTTCAGTATATCCGACAGCAGCAGTACCTGGAGAAAATTATCAAGCCGGTGATTCTATGTTTACTATTTATACTGCAGATATGATGTCTTTTTATGCAGTTGGAGTGAACGATGATGGTGTTGTAGCTGTTGCTATAGTTGATCCAGTAATTCGTTATCAGCATGAAATGAGATTTGAGGCTGACTTTGATTTTGACAGACCTATGGGAGACCTGACTTACGATAGTGGCTATGCTGTTCCTACTATCAGAACATCTGGTTCAGGTTTAATGAAACCAGAAGATTGGGATTCATTAGCTAATAATACTTTCTTGAACATCAACATTTGGTCACATGTAATGAATGATTATGGTGTTTTAACTGGTATTGATGAGTCTTCTTCAGTTAGAGATTTCCTTAAAGCGCTGGGAGTTGATTTTGCTGGAGGTCAGCCACAGTCTATGTCTGTTGAATATGGATATCATAGTTCAGGCGGCTGGAATGGTAACTTTAGAGCGATTGAAGACTACCTTATTGGTAAAGATGCAAGTGAGTTAAGGTCTTTGATTGATTGGTCTAATTCTCGTTATGGAGACGCTGTTAATGAAGACAATATATTTGCTGTTGATGTTCCATCAGGTGCTACTCGTACTGTACAGAATTCTTTTGATGGTATTGCTGGAGCTACAGTAAGATTGTCCAGAGAAGATACATCTTTTCAACGTGCATTAGTAAATGCAGGAATTATAAGTGAAGAAGATGTTATAATCGGAAGATTCTAGAATTGTTCTAGAATTGATTTTTAAAATAAAATATGCTAAGTTAAGTGAGTTAAAAAGAGGGTTACTGTTAAGTCGGTAACTCTCTTTTTTTAAAGTATAATAACTTTCACATTATCTTTGTTAAAAATTTATCTAAATGTGTACATAGTTCAAAAAAGAACTTTATATGAAGATAAATTATTGATTTTATTATATGATTTTGTTATAATTTTCATTAATATATTAAAATTACAAGGAGTTGTTACATATGTTGAAGAAAAAGGGAATTATTTTTTTGTGTTTAATCATTTTTATTAATCTTTTTACTAGTATGGTATTAGCAGAAAGTAATTTTTTATGGCAAATTGAAGACATTGATAGTAATATCTATATAATGGGTTCAATCCATGCTTTGCCTGAAGGTCATTATCCATTGAGTGATACTGTAGAAAATGCTTTTGCAGAAAGTGATTATCTAGCAGTAGAAGTTAATGTTTTAGAGCTTAATGAGGATGAGATACTGCAAATAGTTATGGAGCATGGGTATTATCAAGCAGGCGAAACATTGGCTGATAACATTGATGAGGATTTAGTATCGCTAATAGAGGAGAGACTACAGGGTTTTGGGATTCCAGAAGAGATGATCTTTCAATTTATGCAAAGTAAACCATGGTATTTAAATATTATTTTGGCAGATTTGGAAATTAGTACAGCGAACTTCCATTTCGACCATGGTGTTGATATGTATTTTTTATTAAAAGCACTTGAGCAGGATAAAGAAATATTAGAGCTGGAAACTATGGAAAGCCAATTATTAGCTATGGTTAATATGTCACCAGAACTTCAGGAAGAAGCTTTGCGGGTGGAACTTGAAAGCACCGTTTCAGTTGAAGAATTATTAGATGATTTACTCACTGCCTGGCTAGAAGCTGATACTGCACAAATGTCTGATTTAATATTTGAAGACCTTTATCAAAATCCTGAGTTAGAAGAATACTATACTATTATGTTTGATGATAGAGATTTATTGATGACAGATAAAATTGAAGAATATATAGATGAGGGAAAAGATGTATTCGTGGTAGTTGGTGCAGGCCATCTTGTTAATAAGAATGGAATATTGCTTTTATTAGAAGAGAGAGGATATTCTTTGAGACAGATGTAGCTATATGATAATATAGGGCTGTTTACTATAAAGTAACAGCTCTTTTTTAAAATCAAATAAGTTAAATTTGTTAAAAACTTGAATTTTATATTAATATAAAATATAATTGTATTTAATTAGAGAATATAATATATTTTCTGAATCATAAATTATCTTTCTTGTTAATAAATTATAAAGAAGGTGATAGCCATATGTATTCTTAGTTTTATGAATGCTTAGTCATCCTAGGAGGAAGGTGGTGAAGTCATGGCGAATTGGTGGGAAACAATTGATAGCTTTGAAAAGTTTTTTTGGTATATTGCTATCCCCTTTTCTCTTGTGTTTATAATTCAATTAATTTTAACCTTTATGGGATTAGGAGATAGTGATGGTCTTGATATCAGTGGTGATGGGGTATCAGATATTGATATTGATTCAGGTTTTTTCGGTCTATTTACATTAAGAAATTTTCTGACTTTTTTTACGGTTTTTGCTTGGTCGGGTATTGTTTATAATAGTTATAATTTAAGTAATACACTAACAGTTATACTGGCTTTTCTTTCTGGTTTTCTTGCTATGATATTAGTAGCATTCTTATTCTACTCTATGATGAAACTTAATCACAGCGGTAATGTGCTTTATAAAAACGCTGTTGGCAAAAAAGGGAAGGTTTATATACCTATACCTGCTAAAGGAGAGGGAAATGGTAAAATTCAAGTTACCTTTCAAGGAGCTTTAAGAGAAGTTGCTGCAATTACTGAGGGGGAAGCTTTAGCAACAGGAACAAGGGTGGTGGTTGCTGAAATTATGGATGATAATACACTATTAGTAAAAAAAATAGGGAGTGATTAGTTATGGATATGATGTATTTATTAATTGCTTTAGCGGTAATTATTTTTGGTACAATAACCGCTTTACTTTCACGTTATCAGAAATGTCCTTCTGATAAAGTTATGGTAGTATATGGTAAAGTAGGTAAGTCTGCTGAGGGTTCTGCTAAATCTGCTAAATGTATTCATGGTGGTGCTGCTTTTATTTGGCCACTTTTTCAACACTATGAATACTTAGATTTAACACCACTATCTATTGATGTTGATTTACAGAATGCTCTTAGTAAGCAAAATATTCGTGTAGATGTTCCATCTCGTTTTACAGTGGGTATTTCTACAGATCCTGGTATTATGCAAAATGCTGCTGAAAGATTATTAGGTTTGCCACTTGTAGAGATTCAAAATTTATCAAAAGATATTATTTTTGGGCAACTTAGGTTAGTAATTGCTACTATGGATATTGAAGAAATTAACTCTGACAGGGATAAGTTTTTAAGTAATATTGAGCAAAATGTAGAAGACGAACTTAAGAAAATTGGTTTAAGATTAATTAATGTTAATGTCACTGATATTAAAGATGAGTCAGGTTACATAGATGCCTTAGGTAAGGAAGCTGCTGCAAAAGCTGTAAATGATGCTAAGAAAAGTGTTGCCGAAAAAGATAGAGATGGTGCTATCGGTCAGGCTAATGCTCAAAAAGATCAGAGAATTAATGTTGCTGATGCAAATGCCATCGCTGTTGAAGGTGAGAATAAGTCCAAAATTAAAGTTGCTAATTCTGAAGCAGAAAGAAGAGAGAGGGAAGCTGAAGCTGAAAGACGTGCTAATGCTGCTGAAAAGGTTCAAAATGCAAAGGCTCTAGAAGAAGCTTATGCTGCTGAGGAAGAAGCAGAACGGGCTAGAGCTAAGAGAGAAAAGGCTACTAAAGAAGCAGACGTACTTGTAAATGCGCAGATTGAAAAGGAAAGAGCAGAAATTGATGCTGAAGCTGAAGCTGAAAAAATTAGAAGAAAAGCTCGTGGTGAAGCCGATGCTATCTTTGCCAAGAAAGAAGCTGAAGCTAAGGGTATTATGGAAATCCTTACAAAACAGGCAGAAGGTTTTGAACAGATTGTTAAAGCTGCTAATGGCGATTCAGACAAGGCTGTTATGTTAATGATTGCTGATAAATTGCCTGATCTTGTTAATAAGCAGGTTGAAGCCATTAAAGGTATCAAAATTGATAAAGTTACTGTCTGGGATAATGGAGGTAATGCAGGTGGTAAAACATCTACTGCAAACTTTATTTCAGGTTTAATGGGTTCAGTTCCTCCGTTAGAAGATATATTTAAACAGGCAGGAATGAAACTTCCAGATTATTTTGGTAGTGAACGCGAGGAAGTAGCAGCACAGGATGTAGAAGAAATAGAGGATGCAGAAATAGAAGAAGTTGTAGAGGAAGCTAAAGCTTCAGATGCTTCAGATAAAGAAGAATAATATAAGTATTATTATATTATATATAGATTTCATAGGATGATCTGAAAAGACTTTTGAAAGAAAAAGAGAAGTTATATTGTACTAAGGGGTAGTCTAAGGGGCTGCCCCTTAGTTTAATGCAAACATTTGTAATTTCCTATCTGAACATATTTCCTGTACCTCAAGCTATGATTATAAGAATTAGTTTTTTTATGTGTAATGAATTTAATAATCAAAGGAATTCGTGGTTTTTCGACGAATTATTATAATTAGATTGAATAATCTTTTTCTAACAGAACACAAAATTATTCTTGGAATCATATTTGGAGGTGTTATGGTGAAAAAAAATAATAAAGAAATTGTACTTATATTTCTAGTAATTATAGTTCTCAGCTTTCTTACAGGATGCAGTAATGATTTGAATTTAACAGAGGAATATACTCTTAATGTAAGGCAAGTAGAAGGCGGTGTAATTGAACTTTATCCTAATCAGCCTAAATATAAGGAAGGGACCGAAGTTGAGATTAGAGCTGTGTCTGATGAAAATTGGAAATTTGTAAAATGGCAAGGTAGTTTGCTAGACTCAGAACCTGATGCTGAACTTAGGATTAGTGTAATGCAGAATTTAATTATTGAAGCAGTATTTGAAATGTATAATGATAAAGAAGGTGCTGAAAATGATGAAGGGGAAAGTGATATAGATAATAAAATGGAGGTAAAAGGTCACATTAGCTTATCTAATAAGATTAATGAAAGTAATACGGGTTCTAGGAGACCTTTCTCTTTATCGAGTAGTTCAGGAAGCGTAAATATACAATCTGCTGATTATTTAGAAGATGAAATAATTATAAAGTTTAAAAGCTCTGCCAATAGAGAAAAAATATTGAAGCAATATCAATTGAATGAAAAACGTTCTAGTGCTTTTGGAACACAAGTGTTAAGTAGTATAGGCGATAGAGATATAAATGACTTACTTAATATATTAAATAAAAACCCTAATATTGAATACGCTGAACTAAATAGAAAAGTTCATGTTTTTATAGAGTTAAATGAACCAGAAAATGCAAATAAGTATGAGGAACAAAAAGAATATTATTCACTAATTAGCTTGCCTTATGCTTGGTCAATCACTACTGGTACCGATGATATTACAGTTGCTGTTCTAGATACTGGAATTGATAATCAACACCCAGATTTGCGAGATAATATCATTAATGGTAAGAATTTTACTGGAGATGGTTCTATTTATGATACCTCAGATATTAATGGACATGGGACACATGTAGCTGGTATAATCGGTGCTGCTGATAATCAAGGGGTAGTTGGAGTTAATTGGAATGTTAATTTAATTCCCGTTAAAGTTTTGAATAATGAAGGCAGTGGAACTTTGGCTGGAATAGTTGAAGGTATTGAGTGGGTAATAAATGAAACTGATACAAATATCATTAATATGAGTTTGGGAACGGATTTTGATAGTATAACATTAGAAAATGCTGTAGAAGCTGCTTATAATGCAGGAATCACTGTAATTGCTGCTGCAGGCAACACCGGAGAAGAGCTAAACTATAAAGTTAAATATCCTGCAGCCTATGAATCAGTAATTTCTGTAGGTTCTCTAGATACAAATTTGAAGAGAAGTAACTTTTCAAGCTATGGTGAAATGCTTGATTTTATGGCTCCTGGTGAAGGGATATATTCAACTCTTCCAGGTGGAGGATATGGAAATATGAATGGTACTTCTATGGCAGCTCCACATATTGCAGGTATAGCAGCATTAATATTAAGTAGAAATGCTAATTTAAAACCAAATGAAGTAAAATATAAACTGTTGAGAACAGCACAAGATTTAGGTGAAGCAGGTAAAGATTATCATTATGGTTTCGGTTTGATTAATTCACATGCAGCGGTAGCACTAACTGATAGCAAATCTGAAATCAAAGTTTTTGCTGGTGTAAAAGACTTAGAAGAAAAGAAGATATATGTTAAAAGTGAGATGACAACAGCAGACTTAGAGGGATTTTATAATTTAAGCTCATTAAATGATGAATATTATATCTATGCATGGTTAAATTTAAGTAATAATGATTATATATCATCAGGAGATTATTTTGGAAAATACAGAACAAAAGTTAGCGAAGGTTCAGATATTAACTTTGAGTTAAATTTAATTACTAGCGAAGATAATTTTGAGGCACTACGTGTTGTAAATTGATATTGTATTTGAAAATTAAAACCGAGGTGATAATATGCTGGGAAAGGAAAGAAAAGTAGAAATAAAAGAAAAAGCTCTAGAATATTTCCAAAATGCAGGTATTGTTTTAACTAAGGAAGAAAAAGAAAATATAGAGATAGCAGACTTTGCTTTAAATGATATTGAAAAGACAGGACTTCAGATTGTAACTTATATTAATAATGATAGATATTGTGCTAAGGAAATGGTTTTATTGCCAGGTCAATGCTGCCCTGAGCATAGGCATCCTCCTCGGGGAGATGATCCTGGTAAAAGAGAAACTTTTAGATGCAGGTATGGCAAGGTATATCTTTATGTTGAAGGAGAAGAATCTTCTAGTGTTCATTCAAAGCCCCCAGCAGGGGATGAAGATTATTATACTGTATGTCGTGAAATAGTTTTGAAACCAGGAGAGCAATATACTATAGCTCCGAATACATTGCACTGGTTTAAAGCAGGTGAAGAAGGTGCAGTGGTTTCTGAATTTTCTTCAAATAGTGATGATGCTTCCGATATTTTTACAGACCCTCGTATAAATAGGTTGGCTAATCTTTAAAATTAATTGCCTTATGATTACTTGATAAACCATTAGGCTTCTATAAAATAGATTTTAGATTGAGAAAATAATATTAATATATGTAGTATAGATTATAAGAGAAATTTAAAGTAAAAAAAGTAGCAGAATATAAGAAGTCCGCTTACTGATATTAACAGTTAAGCGGCTCTTTTTTATTCATTATATATTATTTTTTAAACTCTTATCTAGGTTTAGCAGGCTCAATATTAATCTTACTACCTTTGATATAATTATTTTTCATTATCTGTAAAACTTCCTGCCCGTATTCACTAGGAACTTCTACAAAGGTGAAGTTATTATAAACATCGATAGCCCCTATCAGATTACCAGCGATACTTGTTTCTCCAGCAATAGCAGCTACAAAATGTCGAGGAGAGACTTTGTCTTTTTTTCCTAAATTTATAAATAACCTAACCATACCAGGTTCAGCTCCAGTATCTCCAAAGTCTTCATATTCAATCATGTCTTCTTCATTACTATCTTTTTCTAAAGAGTTTTTAATTAACGCAGCTGCAATATCCATAGCAGTATAATCATCATCCACTAGGTCTTCAACAATATTTATATATTTGCCAAGATGAGCTTCTTCAATAGTATCAATTATACTAGATGTGAATTTCTCCATTTTAGCATCCTCAATATCACTAAGTGTAGGTATTTCTTGGCGCTTAATTTTAGTTTTGGTGTATTTCTGAATATCTCTTAACTTATAAATATCTTTGCCTACTACAAAAGTAACAGCTCTACCACTTCTGCCTGCACGACCAGTTCTTCCAATTCTATGTACGTAGTAATCAGTATCCTGTGGGAGGTCATAATTAATAACAAGTTCAATATCATCTATGTCTATACCTCTTGCTGCTACATCTGTAGCAATTAAAATTTCAGCAATTCCATTTTTGAATTTATCCATTACTCGATCTCTTTGCCCCTGATTTAGGCCTCCGTGGAGGGCATCTGATAAATAACCTCTGGCCTGTAGCTGAATATTCAGTTCATCTACCATTTTTCTAGTATTACAAAAGATTATAGAAAGTTTTGGTGTATATAAATCAAGTAAGCGTGTCACTACTTTTAGTTTATCGCTACGTCTTAAATCATAATAGTGCTGTTCAATACTTGGAACAGTTAATTTTTCATGAGCTACCTTTATAAACTCTGAATTTTTTTGATATTTTTTACTCAATTTACGAATGGGTCCAGGAATTGTGGCCGAGAAAAATAGGGTCTGTCTAGTTTCAGGCGTATCTTTTAAGATTGTTTCAATATCTTCAACAAAACCCATATCTAACATAACATCAGCTTCATCCAGTACTAAGAAGTCTATATCGGATAGCTTTAAGGTCCCTCGACGCATATGATCCATAACTCTACCAGGGGTACCTATTATTATTTGTACTCCTTTTTTTAAGGCTTTTATCTGCCTTTTTATTGCTTGCCCTCCATAAACAGGTAATGTATATATATTTTGTTTATATCTAGCCAATCTTTTTAATTCTTCGGCTACCTGTATTGCTAATTCTCGAGTTGGGCATAGGATGATAGCTTGGGGATTCTTATTATTTGTATTGACTTTTTCTAATATTGGTATTCCGAACGCCGCTGTTTTACCTGTACCAGTTTGAGCCTGTCCTATTATATCTTTACCACTCAATATTGGAGGTATGGCAGTTCCCTGGATAGGAGTAGTTTCTTCAAATCCCATATCTTCAATAGCTTTCATTATATCTTTAGAAATATTTAATTCTTCAAATTTTATTGTTTGCAAATTTATTTCACTTCCTTTTATTTTTTGTCTTAAAATTATGTACTTGTATAATTTGTAATTCCATCTTTTAATTTACTTTGAAAAGATGGTCCATTGTCTTATAGTTCTTCATTAGTATATGTAATTTTACAGTTTTCATATACTTAAAAATAAAACCCTGACTAAATAGTATAGTCAGGGTTATAGTTGCTATTTTTAAAAGATTAATCTTATGTTCAGGAAATATTAAACTTATATATTTAAGAAATAATTTCCGGCATTAAGAAATTCACATTTAAATAAAATAGCAAAGAAAATTATTTGCTACTATACTGTAACAACATTTGCAGCCTGTGGACCGCGGTCGCCTTCAACTACTTCAAATTCTACTTCTTGACCTTCTTCTAAGCTTTTGAAACCATCTGATTGAATTGCTGAGAAATGTACGAAAACATCGTCTCCAGCTTCTCTTTCAATAAATCCAAAACCTTTTTGATCATTAAACCATTTTACTTTACCGTTGTAAATCATTTAAATAAATTCCTCCTAATTTGTCTCTGGACAAGTGTTGCAAAGATTTTTAATGCCCAGCGATTATAAATATATCATAGAAAATTGCTAATGTCAAATAAAAATGTAAAATTTTTTCTATCTTTTTAATATCTATATAAGTCCTTTTTATATTTTTATCTGATATTTCTATTTGAATAATCTAAAATCTATTAAGCAATATACTATTATAAAAAGATGATGTTTATATGAAAGTACTAACCGATGATAATAAATATACGCAGGGTTAATTATAATAGTATTATGCAGGATTTTTAATATACTTGGAGAAATAAACCATATATTAACTTTAATTTACCTTTTTAAAGAGGGGGAGTTGACTAAGGTGAAAACAGACAGTATTTCAGTAGTAATTGTGGATGACCATCCATTGTTTAGGAAAGGAATTCGGCTGTATCTGGAGGATATAGATGAAATAGAGATATTAAATGAGCTGACTAATGGTAAAGAGGCTTTAATATACCTGGAAGAAAGCCATGCAAAGGTGGATCTTTTGATTATGGATTTACAGATGCCTGAGATGGATGGTGAAGAAGCAAGTAGTCTGATAAATAAGAAATGGCCTGATATTAAAATAGTGGTTCTCACTAGTTATGGTAGTTGGGATAAAGTTTATTCCATGTTGAATTCGGGGGTAGCTGGCTACCTGTTGAAAGACACCCAACCAGAAGAGCTTGTTCTGGCGATAAAGACTGCCTATACTGGCGGGACATACTTTGGAAAAGAAGTGGCAAAGGAGTTAATAAATAGAGCAGGACAAAAGCAAGAGCTAAAAGAGAAAAAGCCTGACTTTGATGACTTAATTGAACCACTAACAGAGAGGGAAGTGGATGTTCTGAAATTAATCGGCAAGGGGATGGGTAATAATGAGATTGCTGAGACTTTACATATAAGTAATAACACTGTCAAAACTCATGTCTCAAATATTTTTCAAAAATTAACTGTAACTAGTAGAACTCAGGCTGCCTTTTATGCTATGGAGAAAGGGCTGATATAATGGAAAATGATAGTCTTTTAAAAAAATGGATTATGACTACTCTGCTAGGGGCTGGAGCAGCTACTCTATTTTCTATATTTTATTTGATATTTACTTCAGATAGTCAGATTAGTGCTGCACAGATTTTTCTTTTTATTATCTTCTGTGGTCTTATTTCAGGTGGAGTTGGCAGTGGGGCATATTATCTAGGTGGTCTTCTTGAAAAGTACAAATTTGCTAATCAGTTTATACAACAAATTATAGTTTTTCTACTTGCTGCAATATTTGTAGGAGGGCTTACATTATTTCTTATATCACGCTATCAGTTAATTGATTATGAAATGAATGTACTTCTCTTACTTATAGGGATAGGTGGATTTTTCGTTTCAGCTATAGTAATAGTTATTGACCATAAGGTTTGGCAGATGAGAAAGAAAGTGCTGGAACTAGAAATTGAGAATAAGTATCTCGAAGAACTTACACATAAAGAGATCCTCTTAGAAGAGGCAACGAAAAATTTGATAGTTACCCAGGAAAGAAATAAAATGGCCCGGGATTTACATGATTCTATTTCTCAAGGACTGCATGGTATTAAGTATAGTGTACATTCCTTACGACAAAGGGTGAAAGTAGATGCAAAAACAAATAAAATAATTAATCATTTAGAAGAAACAGTTGAGGAAACTTTAAAGGAACTTAGGAATATGATTTTTGAACTTAAGCCATCAACCCTGGAAGAGAAGGGTTTGGTTCAGGCACTTAAAGCCCATTGTGAGCTTTTTGCTCAAAGAAGAGATATCGTGGTAGCCTGTGAAATTGAAGAAATAAACGGATTAAGTCCAGAACAAGAATTGGCAATTTATCGTATTGTGCAAGAGGCTTTTACTAATATTCACAAGCATAGTGAAGCAGATGAAGCAAGAATAATCCTTAAAAAGAAAGAAAATAAGCTTATTTTAAATATTGTGGATAACGGTAAAGGCTTTACTACAGAGGTAAAAAAAGGTAATGGTTTAAGTAATATGAAAGCCCGCGTATCTCATAATAATGGTAAGATTAATATTGAATCAGAAGAAGGAAATGGAACAAGGATAGAGGTGGAGTTTGACTGTAATTAGCATACCATCTGCTAGTTTATCTAAAAAAATCTGTAAAAATATATATATTACCATAAATAGTACCACAAATAGTACTAAAGGGTGACCCTATTTCACAATAAAGGGTGATCCTTTTTTTTATTGCCAGTGTTAATATTAATTTAAGCTAAGAAATTAAAACAAATCAGATAAAAAGAAAAATTCAAGGGGGAATTGAAAAATGAGTAAGACCTGTATTAAAGTGAAAGATTTAGAAAAAAGTTATGGTTCAGTAAAGGCGGTAAATGGAATTAGTTTTGAAGTAGAAAAGGGAACAATCTTCGGGATGTTAGGACCAAATGGAGCAGGGAAAAGCACTACTATTGAGACATTGATAGGCTTACAGAAAAGGGATCAAGGAGAAATTAATATTATGAACCTGGATCCTGCTAAAGACATGGAAGAGATAAGGCAAAAGATAGGTGTCCAACTACAAACACCAGCATTATTTTCTAAACTGAAGGTTATGGAAATTGTCTCATTATTTGCCAGCTTTTATCAAAATCCTATGGAGGCAGAAGAAGTAATCTCAATGCTAGGACTTGAAAGTAAGAAAAACGAAAAAACTGAAGCCTTATCAGGAGGTCAAAGACATCGACTGGCAGTTGCTTTAGCAGTAGTAGGAAATGGAGACATTATTTTTCTTGATGAACCTACTACAGGTCTTGACCCACAATCCAGAAGACAATTATGGGATTTGATTCTTGAGCTAAAAGAAAGAGGCAAAACAATTTATCTAACAACACACTACATGGATGAAGCTGAAAGGCTTTGTGATATTTTAGTAATTGTTGACCATGGTAAGATTATTGCCAGAGGAAGACCTGAAGAGCTAATCAAAGAACACTTTGAAGAAGATGCCATTGAGTTTGAAAACACTGCTTTTTCAAGTGAAGAGCTTGAAGGTTTGGGACAATTGGCAGAAGTAAGCAAAATGAATATAGCTGAGGAAAATAAGGTTTTACTATATAGCAAAAATGCTTCGCAGACAATTTCTGAATTGATGGCCTATGGCCAAAGTCTTAATAAAAGAGTTGAAGGAATTGAATTAAGAAAGGCAAGCTTAGAAGACTTATTCTTAAAATTAACAGGGAGGGAGATTCGATAATGAGAGCTTTTAGAAAAATGTTTATTGCGAATTCAAAGGAGTTTACTAGGGATAGAAGTGGTTTGTTTTGGTTCTTTGTTCTACCGGTGATATTTATCTTTCTTTTTGGTTTGGTATTTACAGGAGAGGGTGCAGGTATTGAGTTTGACTATGTAATGCCAGGGATACTGGCTATGGCCTTAATGCAACTTGGAATCTTTGGTTCCTTACAGTTTCTAAGTCTTAGAGAAAAGAAAATCATCAGGGGTTTAAATGTAACACCGCTATCAAAAGGATCATTATTAAGTAGTGAAATAGTCTTAAGATTGTTAAGTGGCTTAGTGCAGGCATCAGTAATTATTACAATAGCTATTCTTGTTTTTGACATCAGCCTTGTAGGTCAGCTATATAAGATATTCTTTCTGGTATTGTTGGGAGCAGCTACCTTTATAAGTCTGGGATATATGTTGATATGTTTTGTAAGTAGTATGGAAGGTGGCAATGGTATAGTTCAGGTAGTACAATTTCCTATGATGTTTCTATCCGGAATCTTTGTTCCCATAGATATACTACCAGGTTTCATACAGCCAGTAGTTAGAGTTATCCCACTAACATATCTAGGAGATGCACTACGTCAGGTAATGGTGGGTGTTCCTGGAGAATTTCCACTACTGATAAACATCCTGGTGTTATTATCATTCTTGATTATCACTTCTATACTTTGCTTGAAGTTCTGGAAGTGGGAATAGTAATCTGCTGAGAAAACTTCAATTTGCTAAAAGGAATTAAAAAAACTTAATAAGAGGCCATTAAATTTACCTATTCGTAATAATTTATTAGAGTAGGTAAATTTTTTATAAAATTTTCCATAAAATTATAAAGACAAATTGACTTTAGGTAATAAGTGTAATATAATGAAAACATACTGACAGTCGGTTTTTATTGGCAAGTATGGCGAAGCCAATATGCTTAAATATAGGGGTGGAAGATGATGGTGGAAAATGCGGAAGGAAGTAATAGGAAAACTCAATTTATTCATACAGCATATAAACTATTTAATTTAAAAGGATATCAACAGACTTCTGTTCAGGATATTCTTGATGAAATAGGACTTTCTCGAGGAGCTTTTTATTATTATTTTGACTCCAAGGAAGATTTATTAGAAGAAATAGCATTGAATATAGTAAATAAACAATTAGACATACCTAAAGAAATAGAGAGTAGAGAAGACCTTTCTGCTTTAGAAAAAATAAATGAATATATTAGACAACTTATCTTTTTTAAAACAGAAAATCTGGGTAAGTATATACCTATGGTAACTGAAGTATATGGAAATAATAAGAATTTAGAGTTAGAAAAAAAGGTTTTAAAGAAATCTGAAGAATTGTTTAAACCAATTATCGAATCTATGATTGAACAGGGAATAAAGGAAGGCAGTTTTGATGTAAGTTATCCAGGTGAAATAGCAAGTCTTTATATAAAGCTTTTTATAGCTTATGGTGCAGAAATTGGGGAGTTATATATGAAGCTAAAAGAAGATAAAAAGGCGCTAGAGAATTTAAGAAGAAAATATCTTTTTTTTGGGTCTGTTATTGAGAAAATTTTAGGCTTGGATAAAGGAGTAATATTAATTAAGGATATTGTTGATGAGGCATTACAATCTGTTAAAGAGTACTACCAAATAAAGGATTTATATAATACATAATGATTTTGAGCAAAGTTATAGTTTTGAACAATTTATTATTAAGAGGAGGCTCTGGATATGGATGGCATCTTAAATGTTGGTCTAGATATAGGCTCTACAACAGTAAAAATTATTATCTTAAATCAGCAAAAAGAAATAGTTTATAACAAGTATAAGAGGCATTTTGCTAATGTTCGTTCAACTGTAAAAAATATGTTGCTTGAAGCAGCAAATACTTTTGGTACTAGTAGGTTGGCAGTTACAATAAGTGGATCTGGGGGTATGGATATTGCTGACAAATTAAAAATATCCTTTCTTCAGGAAGTAGTTGCATGTAGTAATGCAGTGGAGGAGATGCTCCCTCATATTGATGTAGCAATAGAATTAGGAGGGGAAGATGCCAAGATAACCTATTTTGGAGATTCTGTTGATCAGAGGATGAATAGTGCTTGTGCTGGAGGTACTGGAGCATTTATCGATCAAATGGCTTCTTTACTAAAGACTGACGCTCAGGGACTTAATCACTTGGCTAAAGAGGGTGAAAATATTTATCCAATAGCGTCTCGCTGTGGAGTTTTTGCTAAATCTGATGTGCAATCTTTATTGAATGACGGAGTTGCTAAAGAAGATATTGCTCTGTCAATATTACAGGCAGTGGTAAATCAAACAATCGGTGGTTTAGCTCAGGGGCGACCTATAAGAGGTAATATTGCATTTTTAGGTGGGCCTTTGCATTTTCTTTCTGAATTAAGGGAAAGGTTTATCAAAACTTTAGCTTTGGAAGAACATGAAATTTATGCGCCTGATAATGCCCAGTATTTTGTTGCTGTAGGGGCAGCTATGGAGAAAAAGGAACATGCTGTTTTTTCCTTTTCCCAGCTTTTATCGGAACTAAGTGAAATTTCTAGCCATGATACGGATGATGATGAAGAAGATTTAGAAGCCCTTTTTGCTAAGCAAGAAGAATATGAGAAGTTTATAAGACGTCATCAACAATATCAGGTACAGCGTGGTGACTTATCTAAGTATCAGGGTAAGGCTTTTCTAGGTATTGATGCTGGATCAACTACAACAAAGATGGTATTAATAGGAGAAGACGGAAAACTCTTATATTCATTTTATAATAGCAATCAAGGTGATCCTTTAGATACAGCAAATAAAGCCTTGATGGATTTGTATTCCAAGTTAGATGAGAGTATTGAAATTGCTCATTCTGCGGTAACAGGTTATGGAGAACAATTATTGAAGAGTGCTTTAAATATAGATATAGGTCTAGTGGAGACAGTAGCTCATTATACTGGTGCTAAATTCTTTGCCCCAGACGTTGACTTTATCCTTGATATTGGAGGTCAGGATATGAAGTGTCTGGAGATAAAGGATGGTGCTATTGATTCAGTAATGTTAAATGAGGCCTGTTCTTCAGGTTGTGGTTCTTTTATAGAAACATTTGCAAAATCTTTACAATATGATGTTGAAGAATTTGCAGAGCTGGCAGTAAAAGCTGATAGACCACTAGATTTAGGAACACGTTGTACAGTTTTTATGAATTCAAAAGTGAGGGAAGCACAAAAAAAAGGTGCTAGTATTAATAATATTTCTGCTGGGCTGGCTATTTCTGTAATCAAAAATGCCTTGTTTAAAGTAATCGGTTTTAGAAACAATGAAGAACTTGGCAAGAGTATTGTTGTACAGGGAGGTACTTTTTACAATGATGCTGTTTTAAGGGCATTGGAGAAAATAAGTGGCCAGGAAGTTGTCAGACCAGATATTGCAGGCTTGATGGGGGCTTTTGGAGCTGCTCTTTATGCAAGAGATAAAGCCTTGCTTAAAAAAGATGACAAAGAAAAGTCAGGTATTCTTAATGCTGAAGCATTGGAGAAATTTGAAGTTAGCACTTCACATACTCGCTGTAGAAAATGTGAAAATAACTGTATGTTAACTATTAAAAAATTCACTGGAAAACGCCGTTTTATCACTGGAAATCGTTGTGAAAAGGGTGTTGGTTTAGAAATGGGAGAAAAAGCCCCTAATTTGTTCCGTTATAAATATGAACGTTTATTCTCTTACAAAGCTTTGGAAAAAGAGGAAGCCAAAAGGGGTATAATCGGTATTCCTAGGGCTTTAAACATATATGAAGATTATCCTTTTTGGTTTACTTTCTTTACCGAACTGGGTTATCGGGTAGTATTATCTGCTGAGTCCAATAAAGAAATTTTCGAGCTTGGAATGGAGACAATACCTTCAGAATTAGTCTGTTATCCTGCTAAGTTAGTACATGGACATATTACTGACTTGATTGAACGCAAAGGTATAAAAAAGATTTTTTATCCAAGTGTAGCCTATAGTAGAAAGGAAGATCAGGAAGCTAATAATAACTTTAACTGTCCAATTGTTGCTTCATATCCTGAAACCATTAAGGCTAATATGGAAATTTTGAAAGATAATAATATTCTTTTTTATAATCCATTCATATCTCTTGATGACTTTAAGAAAATGTCAAAACGTCTGGCTGAGGAATTGAAGGCAGAAGGTATATCCCTGGCTGAAATTAAAAGAGCAGTTGAGAAAGCAGAGGAAGAATACCTTAGCTTTAAAAATGATGTACGGAAAAAAGGTGAAGAGATATTAGATTATGTAAGTAAAAGTGGTCAGAGCGGAATTGTATTAGCCGGAAGACCATATCATCTTGACCCAGAAGTGAATCATGGAATACCTGAGCTGATAGAGGCCCTAGGCCTAGCTGTTCTTAGTGAAGATTCCATTAGTCACTTGGAAGATCTTAATAGACCACTTAGGGTAATAGATCAGTGGGTTTATCATACACGTTTGTATCGTGCTGCTCAATATGTAGCAGCTAATGATATGCTTGAGTTGGTACAATTGAATTCTTTTGGATGTGGGCTTGATGCAGTAACAATTGAACAAATTGAAGAGATTTTAGAAGAAAAAGAAAAACTTTATACACTGCTTAAGATTGATGAAATAAGTAATCTGGGGGCTGCTAAAATAAGAATTCGTTCCTTGATTGCAGCCATTAAAGAGAGAGATAATAGAGAAAGTGAAGTGGAAGATGAACAGGAGCCTAACACTGAAATACCCTTGTTTACTGAAGAGCGTAAAAAGACAGATACGATTTTAGCTCCTCAAATGTCTCCAATACATTTTCAGTTTTTAGAAACTGCTTTTCAAAAAGCAGGTTATAATCTGGAACTTCTTCCAAAAGTAAATAAAGAGGCAATAGATATAGGTTTAAAATATGTAAATAATGATGCTTGTTATCCTTCGATTTTAGTTGTTGGTCAGTTAATGCAGGCACTACAATCTGGAAAATATGATTTGAACAGTACCTCAGTAATTATAAGCCAAACAGGTGGAGGATGTAGGGCTACTAATTATATAGCTTTTCTGAAAAAGGCACTGAGAGATGCCAATTTATCACAGGTTCCAGTTCTATCATTAAACCCAATGGGTATGGATGATAATCCTGGTTTTAAAATAAGCAAGAGTTTAATTGATGCTATGTTAAAAGCTGTTACCTTTGGTGATGTATTAATGAGGGTATTATATAAAACAAGGCCTTATGAGAGAATTCCTGGTTCTGCTAATGAACTCTATCAAAAATGTGTTGATAGCTGTAAAGATACCATATTGGATGGTAGTTATCGAGATTTTAATAAAATGCTAGTTAAAATCGTAAGGGAATTTGATAGATTAGAATTAAATGAAGATATAGTTAAACCCAGGGTGGGAATTGTTGGCGAAATTCTAGTTAAATATCATCCTGATGCTAATAATAATTTATTTGAGTTCCTAGAAAAAGAAGGGGCCGAGGTGGTATTACCAGATCTTATGGATTTTGTTTTATACTCTTTATATAACCTTCAAGAAAAGCATAAATTATTTACTTCAACTTGGTCTAAATTTATTTTAAGTAAACTGGGTATAAAAGCTATAGAGTTAATATATCGACGAACTATGAAAAAGGCCTTAAAGAAAAGTGACAGGTTTGAAGCTCCAGCAAGTATATATGAAATTGCAGCAGGAGCTAAAGAACACTTGACCTTAGGACATCATACTGGAGAAGGTTGGTTTTTAACTGGTGAAATGGCAAAATTAATTGAAAGTAATGTTAAGAATGTAATTTGTATTCAGCCTTTTGCCTGTTTACCAAATCATGTAGTAGGAAAAGGAATGCTTAAAAAATTAAGGGAATCTTATGCAGGGGTGAATATTAAAGCGATAGATTATGATTCAGGTGCTAGTGTGGTAAACCAAGAAAATCGTATAAAACTTTTCTTGTCAACAGCTTTTAAAAACCTAGATGAACTTATAGCAGTAGAATCCGAAAAGATTAGTGAGTTAACTGCAGAAATTGCTAGTTTAAAAAAAGTAAATGAGATTTCTAAAAGCTAAATATAGCGCAAAGTAAAGACCAAACGGAGGATGATGATTCTGCGTTTGGTCTTAAAATATATTTTATATTTAAAAAGAATAAAAATACCAGCATGTAGCTGGTATTTCTTATGCAAAAACTTAGTATCAGTTTTAATCTATTCACAAGTTATCCACAAATTATGAACAGTTATTAACAGTTTGTATACAGTTTATAAACAATTTATCTACAGCTTTATTGTGTTTTATGAGGCTGTTTTTTCTGTTATAATTGATGTTTGAAAGACTATCATGTCTAAATTTGTAATAAAATATCGAATTTTGCGCTTGGATTATAAAGTTATATAATATTTTTAATATAAAGTTATCAACAAGATATTAACAATATATAAACATCTTATTAGCAAGTTGTTAACAGACTTATCCACATGTCAAGTTGCTTCTATATTTGTACTGTGGCAAAATAATCTTCTGGGGTTTCTGCTCGACGTATTAATTCTGTAGAACCATCTTCTTTCATGAGTATTTCTGCAGAACGTAATTTACCATTATAATTATATCCCATAGCAAAACCGTGGGCACCTGTGTCGTGAATGACGACTAAATCCCCTTTATCAACTTTGGGTAGCATTCTATCAATAGCAAATTTATCATTATTCTCACATAAGCCGCCTGTGACATCATACTTGTGGTCATGATGCTGGTTTTCTTTTCCCATTATAGTAATATGATGATATGCTCCATATATTGCGGGACGCATGAGGTTAGCTGCGCAAGCATCCAGTCCCACATAATCTTTATGGATATGTTTTTTGTGGATAGCAGTACTTACTAGACAACCATATGGACCTAACATAAACCGACCTAATTCTGTATAGATAGCGACATCCCCCATTCCAGCCGGGGTAAGTATTTCTTCATATGCTTTTCTTACACCTTCGCCAATAGCCAGTATATCTGCAGACTCTTCTTCAGGACGATATGGGATACCAACACCGCCAGAAAGATTAATAAAAGCAATATGCACTCCTGTTTCTTCTGCTAATTTTACAGCTGTCTTAAAAAGTATTTTAGCTAAAGCAGGATAGTATTCATTGGCAACAGTATTGCTTGCTAAAAAAGCGTGGAGACCAAAATCTTTTGCTCCTTTATCTTTCAGCTTTTTAAATCCTTCTACTAGTTGGGGATAAGTAAAACCGTATTTGGCTTCAACCGGGTTATCCATAATATCATTATCGCTTTTAAAGTTATTACCAGGATTATAGCGGCAACTAATGGTTTCAGGAATACCAGCAATATCTTCTAGAAAGTCAATATGTGAAATATCGTCAAGGTTTATAATTGCCTCTAATTCACTTGCCAGCTTGAAATCTTCGGCTGGTGTGACATTGGAAGAAAACATAATTTCATCACCATGGAAACCAACACTATCTGACATCATCAGCTCTGTCAGGGAGGAACAGTCAACACCGCAATTCTCTTCTTTTAATATTTCCAGGATGCGAGGGTTAGGCGTAGCCTTAACAGCAAAATATTCTTTAAAACCTGGATTCCAGGCAAAGGCTTGATTTAGCTTTCTGGCATTTTCTCTAATGCCTTTTTCATCATAAAGGTGAAAAGGAGTAGGGTATTCCTGAGTAATTTTTTCTAATTGTTCTAAATTTACAAATGTATTTTTCATTATTAATCAATCCTTTCTTAATTCAATTACTTTAATTTCGTTTTGCATTGATTCTTTAAACAAGTCTACTAAATTTTGTTTTTGGGAATAAAGACAGGTAGAATTTTCTGCTTTTAATATGTCTCCAGTTAAGACTTTGTTTGAATCTGTTATTAATCTGATAGTATCAGCTTTTTTTTCGTGGTGATAAATGGTGGCTCCTTTTAGATTGAAAGTAGGGTTGCTGATTATTACAACTTTTAGGCCTTTTGCTATAGCACTTTTTAATTCAGGTAAGATTTCTTTAATCGTTTTTTCCCTTAAGGAGAGGTAAATACGATCTTGGGCATCATGGATTAAATTCTTCATTTTATTTATAATGTTTTTCTTCCCTTTGATGGTAATATAACCTCCGGTATCTTCCTGCCTATCAGGCATGTTTTCCACTAGTTTTTCTTTTATTTTTTCTAGCTTGCGAATATGGTTAGTGCAAAATTCATTTATGGCTACCGCAATATAACGGTTGGCTTTATCTTCAATCAGATATGCCGCTCCTTTATCAACAAGATTAGCAAGTGCTGTATAAATATTTGAACGGGAAATACCGGTTTGTTTTGCTACTTCATATCCTGTCATTTCCCCGTTTGTTGTAAGGGATATGTATATAATCGCCTCCTGCCGGGTAAGGTTAAAGTTCATTAATAATTTACTTAACTCCATAAGAAACCTCCTGCACTTGTAATTAGTGTTTCTTTACAAGAACACTATATCCTATATTATTTTTTCTGTCAATTATATAGCTGTATTTTTAAATTTAAATACATGTATACTTGACAAAGTATAAAAAAAGTGGTAAATTATATTTATAAAGTGAATGACATTCATATTATGAATACAATTTTGCAGAGGTGTATTGAGGGGGGATATAGTGAGGGTTTTATTATTAAATGCACTGAAAGAAGATTCAGGGGTGAATAATTTTATTGAGGAGATAATTACAAAAGAATTAGCATTTTTGGCTTGTCAAAGTAAATTAATAAATGTAAGAGAAAAAGAAATAGAATACTGTACTGGATGCGGTTATTGTGGTGAGAAAGAGCCAGGAGTCTGTATTAAGAAAGATGATATGCAAGAAATATATCCTGAAATGGCAAATTCAGAAATGTACATCTTGATATCTTCAATAAGTTTTGGTGGTTTTCATTCAGAACTTAAGAAAGTAATAGACCGTATTTGTCCACTAGCACTCTCTACATATAATATGCACCGTGGAGAATTACATCACGTGATGAGGTATCCTAATCCTAGACATTTATTATCCATTGGTTTTATGTTTGATGATATTCCAGAGCAGAAAAAGACATATAAGCTGGCAACAGAGAGAATAGAAAAGGCCTTCTTTGTTGAGAAAGCTGCTACATTAACATTTAGAAAAGATCAAGAAAGAGATTTTTTAGCAGAAGAAATTAAAAAGGCTATTTCAGAGCTGGAGTTGATCTTATGAGTAAAAAAGTTCTTACTTTATTGGGCAGTACAAGGGGTAGAAAAACAGCATCAGAATCTATAGTAAATTATCTTTTTGAAAAAAAAGAATTTAAGCAAATGGAATTGTCGAAATATCTAGCCCATGAAATTTTTAAGAAAAAAGAAAAGCTTGATGAATTTTTGCTTGCTGCGAAAAATGCAGATACAATAATAATTTCTTCGCCAGTATATGTTCACTCTTTACCATATCCTTTAACAGTGGTACTTGAGAGTATGGCTGATAAAGAGAATAAAGATTGTTGGCAAGGCAAAAATTTCTTTGCTATTATTCATTGTGGATATCCTGAAGAGATTCAAAGAAAAGCCAGTCTTGATATATGTAAAAACTTTGCCAATCAAACAGCTATGAACTGGATGGGGGGAATAGGGTTTGCAGGTACCCCAATTATTGATGGTCGCCCTCTAGAGGAAGTAGGGATGTTTACTAAGTGGATGCGTAAAGCTTTAGATGAGTTGTGTATTTCTATTATTCAAGGAACAGAAATTAGTCAAAAGGCATATAAATTAGCTAAAAAAGATCGCCCGCCTATTCCTGTAAGAATACTTAAAACATTAATGAATATCATGATAAAAAAAGCTGCTAAGAAAAATAAAGTGGATTTTTATGCTCAACCATATATAGATAATAAGGAGAAAGTATAGAGTTTTCTAATACTTAAAATTTAAAATTATATTAATAAAAATTAGGAGGAATTTTTGTGAAAAAAATATTTAAAATATCTTTAATTATTTTTGTATTATTTTTTGTATTCTCTACTGTATTTTTATTCTTTCTTAGTAGAGGTCTTGATGAAGGAATGGAGTTATCTATAAATAATGTAGATTTACTATCTCTTGAAGATGGACTATATCGTGGTAGTTATGATGGAGGGCGATGGGGTAATAAAATTGAAGTAGAGGTAATAGATAATCAAATTGTTCAATTAAACTTAGTCAGAGATTTCAGATTCTCACGTCAATGGGTAATTGATGAGTTGTTTGATAATGTAATTAAGAGCCAAAGCCTTGATGTAGATGTAGTATCTGAAGCAACAGTGAGCAGTAAAGCATATTTAAAGGCTATAGAGAATGCATTGAGTCAGTATTAGAAAGGGTGCAAATTAATGGATAGAAAGTCAATACAGGAGCAGAGAAAAAGAGGATATTTTATTGAAGCTGCCAAAAAGTTAATTCAGGAAGAAGGCGTAGATAATATAACAGTAAAAAAAATAGCTGATTTGGCCGGTTTTGCACCTGCTACATTATATAATTATTTTTCAGATATAGATGAGCTCTTTTATGTATGTGCTTATGATTTTTGGGATGAATGTATGATTTTTGTACAGACGAGAGCTAAAGATAAGAAACTAGAAAATAAAATAGTTGACTTTTCAAAAGCATATGCCGAATTCTTTATAAATAATCCTAACATTTTTGAACTATTGTTTTTAAAGGATTTTGAAGCATTTAAAAAGGAAGCAATTAAGCCACCTGAAGTAGCTCTATTATTACAAAAGACATTAATTACAGCAGTGGAGGAGGGCTTAATTTCTGAAGAAAAGCTTTTTATATTAGAAAATATAATAGGTAGTTCTATACATGGTTTATTATTATTTTACATTAGAAGAAGAACAGATGCTAATAAAGAGCAAATAATACAGTTAGTTGAAGAGCAAGTGAGTTATGTATTGAATTCATGTAAATGATACATGACTCTATTTATTATATTTGTTTCAATAAGTTTCGGGAAGATAACTTCTTTTAATTCGGGGACTACAAAAATTTAATTTAGCTGAAATATCTTGCGATTTTCAAATAGAATTTAAGGGGGAATAAGAATGAAAACATTAATTGTTTATGCTACAAAATATGGTACTGCTGAAAGTTGTGCTAAAAAGTTAAGGGAAAAATTAAATACTGAGGTTGAATTAAAAAATTTAAAGCAAGAAAAAAATATTGACTTAAGTGATTATGACAAAGTTATAATAGGTAGTTCAGTTTATATGGGACAGATTCGAAAAGAGGCAAAGAAATTTTGCCAGGAAAATTTAGAAGAGTTAAAAACGAAAGAAAATGCCTTTTATATATCTTGTATGAGAGAGGGAGAAGATGCTGAGAATCAAATTGAAGTAAATTATCCAAAAGAATTACTTGAAAAAGCAGTATTTTCTAGTGTTTTTGGTGGTGCATTCAACTTTGAAAAGATGAACTTTCTGGAGAAAATGATTATTAAAAAGATTGCTGGTACAGATCAAAGTGAAGAGAATATACTTGAAGATAATATTGCTGAATTTGCGAAAAAACTTAATGCTTCTTAATATATTTCAGGAGTGTATATAGTGAACAGGGGATCTAAGTCATATAGTCTGCCGTCCCCACTTTGCTGTATTTTACCTTTATTTGTGAACAAAATAACTAATGATTGGTAATATAAAATAATTAAATACCTATTAAAAGGGAGAAAAATTTAGTAGTACAGCTTTAATTTAATATATTATATAATTTTAACGTAATTTGCTTTAAAATACGGATAAAATAACTCTTGTGTTTTATTGTACAATCTGATATAGTGTAGTTGAAGAGAAAAACATATTGTTTTTTGCTTCAAACATGTTATTTATTTCACAAGTCAAATTTAGGAAGTGACATAACTTTATAAGGAGGTTATTTTTATGGAAATTATCAGAGTCACTAATGTTGAGGAGTTTGAAGAGTTAGTTGCTAAAGTTAAAGCAGCACAGGCTCGTTATGCATCATATTCACAGGAAGAAGTTGATGAAATTTTTAGAAGAGCAGCTATAGCTGCTAATGATCAAAGAATATCATTGGCTAAGCTGGCTGTACAAGAAACGGGTATGGGAGTTGTTGAAGATAAGGTTATAAAAAATCACTTTTCTTCAGAGTTTATTTATAATAAATATCGAGATGAACAAACATGTGGTGTAGTAGAAGAAGATCTTTCTTATGGTATTAAGAAAATTGCAGAACCTATTGGAATTTTAGCTGGAATTGTTCCAGTTACAAATCCAACTTCTACAACTGTTTTTAAATCTTTATTGGCTTTAAAAACTAGAAATGCTATTGTTTTTTCACCACATCCATCTGCTAAAAAGTGTACTATGGAGGCAGCTAAAATAGTTCTTGAGGCTGCTGTAGAAGCAGGTGCTCCAGAAAATATAATTGGATGGATAGATGAACCATCTATAGAGCTATCACAAATGTTAATGCAACATAATGATATCAATTTGATTCTGGCTACAGGTGGTCCTGGCATGGTTAAGGCAGCTTATTCATCTGGTAAGCCAGCTATAGGAGTAGGTGCTGGAAATACTCCAGCTGTAATTGATGAAACAGCACATATAAAAATGGCAGTAAGTTCAATCTTGATGAGTAAAACCTTTGATAACGGCGTTATTTGTGCCTCAGAACAATCTGTGACAGTTCTTGAAGAGGTATATGAGGATGTGAAAAAAGAGTTCATAGATAGAGGGGCTTATATTCTTTCAGATGAAGAAAGGGCAAAGGTCTCTGAAGTAATTATTGTTGATGGTCATATTAATGCCAAAATTGTAGGGAAACCAGCTAGTCATATTGCAGAACTAGCAGGAGTAAATGTACCTGAAAATACAAAGATTTTAATTGCTGAAGTGAGTGAGGTTGGTGTAAATGAGCCATTCTCATATGAAAAACTATCACCGACACTGGCTATGTATAAAGCGAAAGATTTTGAAGAAGCTATAGATACAGCAGTTGAGCTAGTACGTTTTGGTGGTATAGGACATACTTCAGTGTTATATACAGATCAAATTAATACAGATCGTAAAGAATACTTTGGTGCAAAGATGAAGACAGGTAGAATATTAGTAAATATGCCATCATCACAAGGTGCTATTGGTGATATATATAACTTTAAATTAGAGCCATCCTTAACTCTTGGTTGTGGATCTTGGGGTGGAAATTCAGTTAGTGAGAATGTGGGTGTTAAACATTTAATGAATATAAAAACAATTGCAGAAAGAAAAGAGAACATGTTGTGGTTTAGAGTACCTGAGAAAATTTACTTTAAATATGGATCCTTACCAATTGCGTTACAGGAACTATCTGGCAAGAAGAAAGCTTTTATAATGACAGATAAGCCTTTATATGATTTGGGTTATACTGATAAAGTCACTAATGAATTAGATACAATTGGAGTGGATTATAAGATATTCTCTGAAGTTGAACCAGATCCAACAATATCTACAGTAAATAAAGCTGTTAAACAAATGAAGGTATTTCAGCCAGATGTAATAATTGCTCTTGGTGGAGGTTCACCAATGGATGCAGCGAAAATTGCCTGGTTGATGTATGAACATCCGGAAGCTGAATTTAAAGAATTGTCAATGACATTTATGGATATAAGGAAAAGAATATATAAATTCCCTGAACTAGGTGAAAAAGCTTCTTTTGTAGCTATACCTACTACATCTGGAACTGGTTCTGAAGTTACACCATTTGCAGTTGTAACAGATGATAAAACAGGTATTAAATATCCTATTGCAGATTACGAATTAACACCAGATATGGCAATTTGTGACCCAGACTTAGTTTTATCAATGCCTGCTAGCCTAACTGCTTATTCAGGTCTTGATACACTGGTTCATGCTATAGAGGCTTATGTTTCAGTATTCTCTAATGAATATACAAAAGGTCTAGCTCTAGAAGCTATTAGATTAGTATTTAAATATTTACCTGATTCTTATAAAAATGGAGCAGATGATAGAAAAGCTAAAGAAAAGATACATTATGCAGCTACAACTGCTGGTATGGCTTTCGCAAATGCTTTCTTAGGAATCTGTCACTCCATGGCACATAAATTAGGATCAAATTTCGATATACCGCATGGTTTAGCAAATGCTTTATTAATTAGCCAGGTTATCAAGTATAACGCTAGTAATGTACCATTAAAGCAAACTGCTTTTCCACAATATAAATATCCATTAGCTAAAACAAATTATGCTAAGATAGCAGATCACTTACAATTAGGTGGATCAAGTGAAGATGAGAAGGTAGATCTATTGATTGACGCTATAGAAAACTTGAAAAAAGAATTGAATATACCGACTACTGTCAAAGCTGCAGGGGTTGTAGAAGAGAAATTCTATGCTAAATTAGATAAGATATCTGAGCTGGCTTTTGATGACCAATGCACAGGTGCAAACCCTAGATATCCACTAATTAGTGAACTAAAAGACTTGTATATTAAAGCATATAAAGGTGAAATTTAAGTAATCTAAGATTAGTCCACAAATTAGCAATGACTTATCCACAAGTTATACACATTTATGTAAAAAAATGTGTATAACTTGTGTAAAACCTGTGTAAAACTAAATATTATATTAAAAGTACCCTATAATATGGAAAATTATAGGGTGCTTTTATACTTAAGAAATGATTAGGTTATTATTTATAAATTATTATTGATTATTATTGTTGTTATTTCTGTTATTAAGATTATTTTTATTATTCCTATTATTATTCCTATTGTTTCTATTAGCATTTCTAGCTGTTAAACGGTCTTCTGGAGATAGTTCGTCTCCTATTTCAACATCATCAGGATTTAATGCTGGTGCTCTTACTAGTAAGTCCTCGTTTACATACTCATTATCATTTTGTTCAAGATTTCTTCTTTGATTTCTATTTTTATTTCTACTCACAGCAACCCTCCTTTTCTGTAGATAGCCAGTAACTATAGCTTACTTAGTGCTAAGTAGCTTTAGCTTACTAGATTACTACTATATTTTTATCTTACAATCTTATTCTTTCATTTAAGGCAAGTTATTATGTTAATAATTTTTGCCATCAGAGGGTTGTAGTGGTAGATAATATTTTAGCAACTCATATTTGCAAGAATTTTATCTTGCTTATTATTCTTTTTCTTCAATATATTCAATCATGGCTTTAGCAGCTTGTTTTCCAGCTCCCATAGCTTTGATAACTGTAGCTGCTCCTGTAACAGTATCTCCACCTGCAAAGACACCGTCAATAGAAGTAGAAAGGTCGTCATTTACGATAATACCACCCCATGCTTGAGTTTTTAGTTCATTTGTATTAGCTGTCAGTAAAGGATTTGGACTTTGACCAATTGCTATTATTACACTATCTACTTCTAGCATCCAATTAGAATTTTCAATTGGAACTGGACGAGGTCTTCCAGACTTGTCTTTTTCACCTAGGCTCATTTTGAGACACTCCATTTTTTTGATACGCCCTTCATTACCATGAAATGCAATTGGGTTATTTAATTCTTTAAAGATAACTCCTTCTTCTTTTGCATGTTCAATCTCTTCATTTCTTGCAGGCATTTGATCTTCTGTACGTCTATAGATAACATATACTTTATCTGCTCCTAGTCTTAGAGCTGTTCTGGCAGAATCCATAGCTACATTACCACCGCCAATTACTGCAACCTTTTTGCCTATTTTAACAGGGGTTTCATATTCAGGATATTTATAAGCTTTCATTAAATTGACCCTTGTTAAAAATTCATTTGCTGAGTATACTCCGTTTAAGTTTTTACCAGGGATATCCATCAACCTTGGTAAGCCTGCACCTGTACCAATGAAAATAGCTTGATAATTATCAGTAAATAATTCATCAATGCTTATTGTTTTACCAACGATTACGTTTAACTGGATTTCAACTCCTAATTTTTTTATATTTTCTACTTCCTGGTCAACTATTTTTTTAGGCAAGCGAAATTCTGGTATACCATAGCGTAATACGCCACCCGTATCGTGAAGGGCTTCAAAAAGAGTAACATTAAAGCCAGCTCTTGCTAAGTCTGCAGCAGCAGTTAAACCTGCTGGTCCAGCTCCAACTACAGCTACTTTTTCTTTTCTTTTTTTAGACTTATTATTATCTATATTTTCTTGTATTTTATTTAATGCATAATCTCCTACAAAGCGCTCTAATCTTCCGATAGCTACTGCTTCATTTTTCTTAGCCATTATACAGACTTCTTCGCATTGTGATTCTTGAGGACAAACTCTACCACAAATTGCAGGTAAATTATTTTTTGATTTTATTATATCTACAGCTTCTTCAAGATTGTCATTATTAATAGCTTTTATAAATTCTGGAATAGGAACTTCTACAGGACAAGCATCAACACATGGTTTATTTGGGCATTGTAGACATCTACTAGCTTCGTTTTTAGCTTCATCTATATTATAACCTAGTGGAACTTCTTTGAAATTCTTATTCCTAACGTTTGCTTCTTGATTTCTCATAGGTGTTTTTTCTTTTTGCAGGGCCATTATTCGTTCACCTCTTTGTCTAAGTTACAAATGTGGCTTTCGTCTTCTTTATAAAAGGATAATCTATTCATGATTTCTTCAAAATCTACTTGATGACCATCAAATGCAGGACCATCTACGCAAGTGAATTTTGTTTCTCCACCAATAGTAACTCTGCAACCCCCACACATGCCTGTACCATCAACCATTAAAGAATTTAAACTTACAATAGTTTTTATATTTTTTGGAGTTAAATTAACAACAGCTCTCATCATAGGTACTGGACCAATAGCTACTACCATGTCTATATCATTTTCTTCTTCTAGTAAATTTTTTAGTATATCAGTAACAAAACCATGATGACCATAACTACCATCATCTGTTGTAATATAGACTTTATTACTAATTTCTTGTAGTTCTTTTTCAAGTATCACTAGTTCTTTGTTCCTGGCACCACTGATGCTTATAACTTCAGCTCCATTTTCATGGAAAGCTTTTACTTTAGGAAATAAGAGAGCAGTTCCAGAGCCACCACCGATACAAATTACTTTTTTATATCCTTCAATATCTAGATGATTTCCTAAAGGTCCCACTATATCCTGAATATAATCCCCAACTTCTAGTGTTCCTAGTTTTTTAGTCGTGTGACCGATTTCTTGAAAAATTATACTGATTAAACCACTCTCTTCATCATGGTCTGCTACAGTTAAAGGTATTCTTTCTCCTACCTCATCAATACGCAATATTATAAAGTTCCCTGCCTTTGTTTTTTTGGCAATAAGCGGAGCTTTAACTTGAACTCTTTTTATAGAGGGTGCTAAGACCTCTTTCTTAACAATTTGATACATATCTTCTTCCTCCTATACTACTAAATTATATTATCTATATAGTTTTTAAATAAAATAAAGCGTTTCGCTATATTCAAATAAAAAGATGTAGTCTCTCTTAGAGACTCTAGTTTATATTTAATTAGTAAAATCTTGTCTTACGATATTAAAAGTTACATTTTATTATATAACTTTTAATTTTTTAAATCAATTATATTACAGTTAGTTATACTTTATTTTGATTTTTATTTAAATTCGGCCTAAATGATATGCTATGTGGGAATATTTATTATTATATATATTATCATAAGTTTAGACATAATTACAAACATTATACGTGTATACATGTTTTTTATATATGAAGTTCATTGACTTTAACAAATGCTCTTAATAAAATATAATTAACGAAGCTAACTTTAAAAACTTATGTAATTCATATAATATTTGTTTTAATTAGCTATTTAAAATTTTAAAAAGAAAGAGTAAATATTTTGCAGAAAAAGCTTAAATATTATATAATTTTAGGAGGAGAGTAGTGATGAGTAATTATTTAGAAAAAATAAATAAGATGGTAATTGAAAAAAATCCTAATGAGGCTGAATTTCATCAGGCAGTAATGGAAGTATTGGAGACAATTGAGCCTGTATTAGAAAAACATCCTGAATTTGAGAAAGCTGGTGTACTTGAGAGATTAGTAGAACCAGAAAGACAAATTATTTTTAGAGTACCCTGGGTTGATGATAATGGAAATACAAAAGTTAATAGAGCTTTTCGAGTTGAGTTTAATAGTGCTTTAGGTCCTTATAAGGGTGGATTAAGATTTCATCCATCTGTCTATCTCGGGATTATAAAGTTCCTTGGTTTTGAGCAGATATTTAAGAATGCATTGACAGGTCGTCCAATTGGTGGTGGAAAAGGTGGTAGTGATTTTGATCCTAAAGGTAAATCTGATGCAGAAGTAATGAGGTTTTGCCAGAGCTTTATGACAGAGTTATATCGTCATATTGGTGCTCAGACTGATGTTCCTGCAGGAGATATTGGTGTAGGTGCTAGAGAAATAGGCTATATGTTTGGTCAATACAAGAGAATTACAAATCGTTTTGAAGCTGGTGTATTGACTGGTAAAGGAATAGCTTGGGG
The DNA here is from genome assembly GCA_037623315.1 of Halanaerobiaceae bacterium ANBcell28. GTDB lineage: Bacteria > Bacillota > Halanaerobiia > Halanaerobiales > DTU029 > JBBJJH01. Next base: position 21,299 of record JBBJJH010000018.1, on the reverse strand, counting down.
AGGAAGTCTGGCTAGAACTGAGGCTACTGGTTATGGTTTAATTTATCTTATGGAGGAAATGCTAAAAGATAAAGAACAAATAATTGAAGGAAAAGATGTAGTTATCTCTGGTTCCGGTAATGTTGCAATATATGCTACAGAGAAAGTGCAAGAACTTGGCGGGAAAGTCATTGCATTGAGTGACTCTGGAGGATTTATACATGATCCAGAGGGGATTAAACTCGATACAGTTAAAAGAATAAAAGAAATTGAAAGAGGCCGTATTAAGGAGTATTTAAAGGAACACAGTTCTGCAGAATATAATAAAGTAAGTACAGATATTTGGAAATTAAAATGTGATATAGCTCTCCCTTGTGCTACACAAAATGAGCTAGATGAAGAAGGAGCACAAGCATTAGTAGATAATGATGTTATAGCAGTAGGTGAGGGTGCTAATATGCCTTCTACACCTGAGGCTGTTGAGATCTTCCAGAAAAATGGAGTATTATTTGCCCCTGCTAAAGCTGCTAATGCAGGAGGAGTAGCTACTTCAGCTCTGGAAATGACCCAAAATGGTATGTGGGACTCATGGACTTTTGATGAAGTTGATAGTAAACTAAAAGGTATAATGAAAAATATCTATAAAGATATGAGTCAGGTAGCAAAAGAATATGGAATGGAAGGAAATTATGTAGCTGGAGCAAATATTGCTGGATTCTTAAAAGTTGCTAATGCTATGTTAAGTCAAGGAATAGTATAAAAGAATAAGCTTGACAATCTGAGTAGAAAAAATAAATATATTTCAAAAGGATTGTCATTATAAGAAAGATTAGGAGGAACTAAGATGGAAAATATTAAAGTAGGAATTGTAGGATATGGTAATCTAGGTAAAGGTGTAGAATCAGCAGTTGAGCAAAATAATGATATGGAGCTTGTAGCTGTATTCACCAGGAGGCCAGCAGATCAATTAGAGATAGTTAATAAAGATGCAAAAGTAGCACATGTAAGTGAAGCTAAAGATTATATTGATAAAATTGATGTTTTATTACTCTGTGGTGGTTCAGCTACAGATTTACCTGTACAGGGTCCTAAATTTGCTGAGATGTTCAATACAGTAGATAGCTTTGATACACATGCCAAAATACCTGAGTACTTTGAAATGATTGATAAAGTAGCTAAGGAAAATGGAACTACAAGTGCTATTGCAATTGGTTGGGATCCTGGCTTGTTTTCAATGAATAGAATGATTACTCAGGCAATATTACCAGAAGGAAATACTTATACATTCTGGGGTAGAGGTGTTAGCCAGGGACATTCTGATGCTATTAGAAGAATTGATGGAGTGAAAAATGCTGTTCAATATACAATACCAATCGAAGATGCAATTAACAGGGTTAGAAGTGGACAAAATCCTGAGTTAAGCACTAAAGAAAAGCATTTAAGGGATTGTTATGTTGTGGCTGAAGAAGGTGCTGATAAGGATAAAATTGCTGAAGAAATTAAAACTATGCCTAATTATTTTTCTGATTATGTAACAGAAGTGAAGTTTATAAGTGAGGAAGAGCTAAAAGCTGAACATTCAGCGATGCCTCACGGAGGATTTGTAATTCGCAGTGGGAAAACTGGAGAGGATAATAATCAAATTGTTGAGTTTTCTTTGAATTTAGATAGTAATCCTGAATTTACTTCCAGTGTTTTGCTTGCTTATGCTAGAGCTGTTTATCATTTGAATCAGAAAGGACAAATTGGAGCTAAAACAATTTTTGATATTCCTTTATCTTACTTATCCCCTAAATCAAGTGCACAATTGAGAAAAGAGTTGTTGTAATAAAGTAGAATAGTTTAATACGGTAAAAAAACTTCATTTCCTATAAAAATAAACCCTTTTATAGTAGACAGTGTGTACAAAACCTGATCATCCTAGAATGGATGATGAAGTGAAAGTAAATTGGAGTTTTAGCTAGGCTTTATTAATTATCATGTTCTTAACTTAGAATTGACTAAGTAAATAACCCACGAGTACTTATAAAGGGCTCTCGTGGGTTATTTTAGTATGCTATAAGATTTTGAGCATATTAATAAGAAATCTTTGTTAAATATATATTGCATTATAGATCTAAAATGTTATAATATAAGTAAAGTGATGGTTTAAAAGGGGATATAATAATGGGAAAAAATTTGAAGATGAAGATGGCTCGTTTGGGAAAGGATCTAACCCAGGCAGAGCTGGCAGAAAAAATAGGTGTGACTCGCCAAACAATTGGTTTAATTGAAGCAGGTAAATATAACCCCAGTCTTCGTTTGTGTCTTGAAATTTGTAAAACTCTGGATAAAACATTAGATGATTTGTTTTGGGAAGAAGAAGAGTGATATACATAACTGCAGATGGTCTAACAGCTGCTACTAGGTGAAATTGGGACTTCAAGTACTGCTAAAGGAGTCTGTGATATTGACCCGGTAATAGCTATTACTATGGGTGAACCTGCAGATGTTGGGCTTGCGATAAGTATTCAGGGAGTAAATATACAGTTGGATTAGCAATGATCCGTACTTCGGTAGACCATGGTGTGGCCTTTGATATTGCCGGTCAGGGTATAGCAAATGGAGAAAGCATGCTGGAGCCTATTATAATGGCTGCTAAATTCACTGGGAAGGCTAAGTATTAAAGCAGGCGAATAAATATTATAAATATGTTTTTTTCGTAGAATTTTAAGTAAGAAACTTAAGGACTTATTTTGGGGGGTTAGTATTATGATTATTACAAAGGAAAAAGATGAAAGAATTATGGCTGAAAAGCATAAATATGCTTATCAATCTTTTAGAGTTATGACTGTGTTATTTTATATTACATTATTATTTATTTTAGCTTTTGATATGTCTTTAGAACTTATAATTACTTTGCTTGTGCTTATATTTTTAACTGGAGAGTTTTATTATAGTATAAGACTTGTAAAAGCTGGGATTTACACTGCGGCCAGTAACTATTATAACTTGAAAAGTATAAAAAAGAGAGCAGCAAGAAATACTGTTCTTTTTATTATTCTATTTCTTGTAGTTTCTAACTTTAATAGGCTTAGCGACCCTTTTTATATAGTAGCTATTATTATTGTGGGAGTTATACTTTTTGGGCTGGATTATACTGTGGAGTCTTACTTAATCACTAGATCTTATAAAAAATCTATGGAAATGTTAGAAGAAGAGGAAGGATAATAAAAATAGAGGTGAAGATATGAATTTAATACCAGAACCACAGATGTATAAAACTCTTGATGAAAAAGATTTCTTAATAAAAAATAGTACAAAGATTGTAATAGCTAGTAACTGTAATTTTGCTGACCTGGAATCTGCACAATTATTGCAACAGGAAATTAAAGATAGTTTAGGTTTGAAAATAGCAATTACTAAAATTAACGAAGCTAAAAATGCAAGTTTTTTAGCTGATGGTAGTCATATTTTATTTAAAAAAATTAGTAAAGAGGGAGATAAGCTCGAAGAATATAAGTTAAGTATTAATAATGATAAAATTGAAATCCAAGCTTATGATGATGCTGGTTTATTTTATGGGGTTCAGACCTTAAGACAGATTATTAGACTTAAGGGCAGTAAATTACCTGCTCTCTTAATAGAAGATAGTCCACATTTTTCTAATCGTGGTTTTTATCATGATGTAACCAGGGGTAAGGTTCCAAAATTAGATACTCTGAAAGAATTAGCTAATAGGCTATCTTTTTATAAAATAAACCAATTACAATTATATGTGGAGCATACTTTTGCTTTTGAAGGTATGAGTGAAATTTGGATGGATAAAGATCCTTTAAGTGCTGAAGAAATCCTAATACTTGATGAGTATTGTAGGAGAAGACAGATTGAATTACTTCCTTCTCTATCTACTTTTGGTCATTTATATGAGGCATTAAGAACTACTTCTTATAAACATTTATCAGAATTAGAGATTGATTTAACTCGTCCTTATTCATGGATAAATCGTCAGAGACATCACACCCTTAATGTATCTAATCCAGATAGTTTTGAATTTGTCAAAGAAATGCTCGATCAGTATATTCCTCTATTCTCTTCCAAGAAATTTAATATTTGCTGTGACGAAACTTTCGATTTAGGGAAGGGTAGGAATAAAGAATTAGCTAGTAAAGTTGGTAAAGGAAGATTGTATATTGACTTTTTAAATAAGATAATAAGATATGTACAGGGATATAATAAAGAAGTAATGTTTTGGGGTGATATAATACTGGAACATCCTGAGTTATTGGGAGAAATTCCAGAAGGAGTTACTTGTTTGAACTGGGAATATAGTGCTCTTCCTGATGAAAATAAGGTTAAGACTGTTGCTGATTCAGGAATAAAGCAGTATCTCTGTCCTGGGGTAGCTGGCTGGAACAATCTAATGAATGATATGGATACAGCATCTCTGAATATTAGTAGAATGATTAATTATGGAAAGAACTATGGTGCAATAGGTGTCCTTAATACTGATTGGGGAGACTATGGCCATATTAATCTCTTAGGCAATTCTATACCTGGAATGGCATTAGGAGCAGCTCTTTCCTGGAATCCTGAGATGATAGATAGTTCTTTTATGGATGATGATAATAAAATATTAAATAAAATGAGAGAAATTGATGAAGAAATATCTAAAATTGAGTATAGGGATAGTGAAGGAAAAATTGTATATTTACTCAGGGGATTATCTCGACAACATATAATCGATTGGGGTATGATAATTCGCTGGAAAGAAGAAAAATTTAAACAGACAGAGAATGCTTTCTATGATAGGGAGAAGTTTCTGAGCTTATCACAAGAAGAGATAATTGAAGGATATAATAAAACCCTTAAAATATTAGATAGTATTATCGAAATAAATGTTGGTCAAGGAAATGAAGATAGTCTTGACTATCAAGAATTTATTATTTCTGCTAGAGGGGTAGCCCTCTTAAATGTACTAGGTTTGATTATTAAGAAATATGATTACAGACAGGATATTACTGAGACTGTCTTTTCTTCTGATAAGTTGGCTGAAGAGCTAGAATACTGGCTTTTTGATTACAAAGAAGTTTGGAGAAAGCGTAATAAAGAAAGTGAATTATATAAAATAGTAGAGGCTGTTCAAAGTATATCTAGCTATTTGAGATCTTTATTATTTAAAGAAAAATAGAATAGTTAAAAATATATAAAATATGCTGATAGATGGATTAGTGATAATGAAATTATTATAGTAAATACAAAATTATAAAGAGAGGGATAAGAAATGCCAGATATGTTAGTTAAATTATATCAATTGCCAGATTTTCATGAAGATATAAAGGAATTGTCAGAGAGAGAAATTAAGATTCGCAGACCTATACCTCCTGAAAAACATCTAGTAGTAGAATGGGTTAGAGAAAACTTCGGTAGTAAGTGGGCGAGTGAATGTTCTGTTGCTTTTTCTAAAAAACCTGTTTCATGCTTTGTAGCACTGAGAAAGAAAGAGATTCTAGGTTTTGCTTGCTATGATACTACCTGTAGAGACTTTTTTGGTCCAACCGGTGTATTAGAAAAAGAGAGGGGACAAAGTATTGGGAAGTTCTTGTTGTTGAAATCTCTGAAGGCTATGAGGGAAATGGGCTATGCCTATGCTATAATCGGTGGAGCAGGACCAGTTGATTACTATAAGAAGGTTTGTGGAGCTGAAGTGATTGAAGGTTCAGAGAAGGGGATTTATGGGGATATGTTGTAAGGTTTAAGGCAGAAGGAATAATATAGAGTTCCTAAGCCTTTATCCAAATTTAACCATATGATGTTTTATACAGAATAAATAATTCTTGATATGTGTTATAGGATGAGAAGTTACTTAATATAAGTTTTGAGGATTATGTAAAGGAGAGGGAAGAGAGATAATAAAGTTATCTTTTAAATCCAATATAAACCACTACAGGAATCTTTCTGTAGTGGTTTTGCTTTTAATTAATTGATATATAAAGTAGGAAGTGTACTATCAGTAGTCAGCATCTTCTCTAGTTTCATGAACTGTACCACGTGGATGCTCAGGTGGAGCATAAATAGAATACAATTTAAGTGGTACACGACCTGTATTAATTACATTATGCCATTGTCCTGCAGGTATAAATATTGCATCATCATCATAGACTCTTGATCTAAAATCCAACTGATCTCTTCTATCTCCCATCACAACCATTCCTCGCCCTTGTTCAATACGTATGAATTGATCATGATCGCGATGTACTTCTAAACCTATGTCATCACCAGGATTAATGCTCATCAAGGTAAGTTGTAAATATTCTCCTGTCCATAGAGCAATACGGTAAAAATCATTTTGCACAGTAGCTCTTTCGATATTAATCACAAAGGGACGTGGCCCAAAATCTCTTAAATTATTCCGTCTTCTCGGGTGTCGTCGGTTATTAAACAATTTGCTCACTCCTCTCGTAGTCTTTTATACTTTTTGGTATATATTATGTTATATGGTCGTAATAAGTTCTTGAATTTATAGATGATTTAAAAGGAATTAAGCTAAGACTTAAATCATAATAAATAGAAAAGGAAAGAATATTAATATATACATACTTGTACAAATAAATCTATAATTGATTTTGTTTTACATAATTAAAGTACAGATTTCAAATAATAAAAGTAATCTACGGCTTTAAATTTGTTATAGAAAAAATTGTTTGTAAAAATTATTAAAAATCTTCTTGACAAACAATTTTTTATGTGTAATAATTAGTTTAGATTGATATTAGTAACGATTACTAATATTGATAAGGATGATTTTATTTTAAATAACTATAAGGAGGAATTTTATTATGTCATTAGTAGGAAATGAAGTATTACCATTCAAAGCACAGGCTTATCAAAAGGGTGAATTTTTAGATATTACAGAAGAGAGCTTTAAAGGACAATGGAGTGTTGTTGTATTCTATCCGGCTGACTTTACATTTGTATGTCCAACAGAATTAGAAGATTTACAAAATGAATATGAAAATTTAAAAGCCCTAGGAGTTGAAGTATATTCTGTTTCAACAGATACCCACTTTACACATAAAGCATGGCACGATACTTCAGAAACTATAGGAAAGATTGAGTACATTATGATTGGAGATCCATCCCATACCCTTGCTCGAAATTTTGATGTTCTTATTGAAGAAGAAGGTATAGCTGATCGAGGAACTTTTATTATTGATCCAGACGGTGTTGTTCAAGGAGTAGAAATTAATGCAGGTAACATTGGGCGTGATGCAAGTGCTCTTGTAAGCAAAATTAAAGCTGCTCAACATGTAAGAAATCATCCAGGGGAGGTTTGCCCGGCTAGATGGAAAGAAGGCGGCAAAACACTTAAACCAGGACTTGATCTTGTAGGAAAAATTTAAGGGGCATTATAAATGATATTAGATGTAGAGATTAAAGCACAATTGAAAGAGTACCTTCAACTTATGGAGGGAGATTTGCTATTTAAAGTTAGTGCAGGATCTGACAAAGTATCCAAAGATATGCTTGCTTTGCTGGAGGAATTAAGCTCCATGTCTTCAAAAATCAAGTTAGAGGAGACTCCTCTAACTAGAACTCCCAGTTTTAGTCTAAATCGTATTGGCGAAGATACAGGGGTAGTCTTTGCTGGCATTCCTTTAGGGCATGAATTTACTTCGCTAGTGTTGGCTATATTACAGGTAAGTGGTAGACCAGCAAAAGTTGATCAGGATATTATAGATCAAATTAAAAATATTCAAGGTGAATATCACTTTGAAACATATATTAGCTTAAGCTGTCATAACTGTCCAGAAGTAGTGCAGGCATTAAATCTAATGAGTATTCTTAATCCAGGGATTAGCCATACAATGATTGATGGAGCTGTATTCAAGGATGAGGTGGAAAAGAAAAATATCTTTGCTGTACCTGCAGTGTATCTAAATGGAGAATTTTTTGAAAGTGGCCGTATGTCTCTAGAAGAAATTCTTAAGAAAATGGGTAGTAGCATAGATACTTCACAGTTTGACAATAAAGACACCTACGATGTATTGATTGTTGGTGGAGGTCCTGCTGGTGCCAGTGCAGCCATTTATGCCGCTCGCAAAGGCATTAGTACTGCTATTGTTGCGGAACGCTTTGGTGGCCAGGTGATGGAAACCTCAAGCATTGAGAATTTTATAAGTGTGAAAAATATAGAAGGTCCTAAACTGGCATTAAGTCTTGAAGAGCATGTAAAAGAATATGATATTGATGTAATGAAATTACAACGTGCCAAGTCATTGCAAAAGAATGAGTTCATAGAGATTGAGCTTGAAAATGGTGCTACTTTAAAGGGTAAAACCGTTATCATTTCTACTGGAGCTCGGTGGCGCAATTTAGGTGTACCTGGGGAAGAAGAGTTTAAGAACAAAGGGGTTGCATACTGTCCTCATTGTGATGGCCCTATGTTTGAAGGAAAAGATGTAGCCGTAATTGGTGGAGGTAATTCTGGTGTTGAGGCAGCAATTGACTTAGCAGGTATTGTAAACCATGTCACAGTCCTTGAGTTTATGCCAGAACTTAAAGCTGATGAAGTACTGCAAAAACGTCTTAACAGCCTTCCTAATGTCACTGTTCTTAAAAATGTGGAAACCAAAGAAATAATAGGTGATGACAGGGTAAATGGTATTACTTATACTGAACGTAACACTGGCGATAGTAATCATATTGAATTGCAGGGTGTATTTGTCCAGATTGGCTTGATACCCAATACAGATTGGTTAGGAGATGCAGTGGAACTTAATCAATTCGGTGAGATTCTTGTTGATAATCATGGATCTACAAACTTAGCAGGGGTATTTGCAGCTGGAGACTGTACTGATAGTGCCTATAAACAAATCATTATTTCTATGGGGGCAGGTGCCACTGCAGCTTTAGGAGCATTTGACTACTTAATTAGGAATATATAAAATAATTTGCAGATATAAGGAGTCGCTATACTTCTATAAAAGGGAGTAAGCGACTTTTGTATTCTGCTTGATAGGGAAGTTTAAATTTGCTATAATAAGTTGTGCGCAAATATTATAGCAACTGCGAAGTTTGAGTTAAATAACGTATAAAATTAAAGTTAAAATATAATTTTTTGAATAAGTATTATCAAAAAAATTAAAAAGAAGGTTAAATATTAAAAAAATGACACTAAAGTCTTGCATGGATAAGTAAAATTATGTTATAATAAATGCATAATAAAACATAGTAAACTACTAGGGTTTAATTATATGATAAGAAAGTTATAAATCTTATAAAAAATAGATTGAGAAAAAACGAACTTTCTGTCTAAAAAGGTTTGCTATACATTAAATTTTAAGGTATAATATTTATGTAAAAAATTTATAGTCTTTTTGTCACTCTAAGCAATAAGAATATAAGAATAATAAGGAGGCTTTTTATGAAAAAGCAATCATTCAAAGGTAGGAAATGGCAGGAAGAAATTGATGTAAGAGACTTTGTACAGGAAAATTATCAACCATATCATGAAGATGCATCTTTTCTAGCAGAAGCAACTAGTAGGACTAAGAAGATGTGGGAGAAATGCTCTGATTTATTATGGAAGGAACTTGAGAATGGAGGAGTACTTGACGTAGATGTTGATACAATTGCTGATATCAACGCCTATGATGCAGGATATATAGATGAAGAAAATGAATTAATTACAGGTTTGCAAACAGATAAACCCCTGAAAAGAACATTAAATACTTACGGGGGTATTAGAATGGCTGTTCAGGCGGCTGAATCTTATGGGTATGATATTGACCCTAAGATTGAAGAGATTTTCACAAAATACAGAAAAACTCACAATGATGGGGTATTTGATGCCTATACACCTGAATTAAGAGAGATTAGACGTTCTGGTGTAATTACTGGTTTGCCTGATGCCTATGGTCGTGGTCGTATCATTGGAGATTATCGTAGAGTTGCACTTTATGGTGTAGATAGATTGATTGAATTTAAAAAAGCTGATAAAGCTAATCTAAGTGGCCCTATGAATGAAGAGACAATTCGTCTAAGAGAAGAAGTAAGTGAGCAGATCAGGGCTTTAGAGAAATTAAAAGGTCTAGGAGAAACCTACGGTTTTGACATTAGTAAGCCTGCTGAAACTGCTAGAGAAGCTATTCAGTGGACATATTTAGCTTACCTAGCTGCAATTCAGGAAAACAACGGTGCTGCCATGTCCTTTGGTAGGGTAGCTGAATTCTTTGATATCTATATAGAAAAAGATATTAAAGAAGGAATCTTGAATGAAGAAGAAGCACAGGAGTTAGTAGATGATTTTGTAATTAAATTGAGATTGGCCAGACAGCTAAGAACACCTTCTTATAATGAACTTTTTAGTGGTGACCCACTCTGGGTAACAATCGTTTTGGGAGGTATTGGTATTGATGGTCGTCCTCTTGTTACTAAAACGAGTTATAGAATTTTAAATACTTTATATAATTTAGGACCAGCACCAGAGCCAAACCTGACTATACTATGGTCACAGCGCTTGCCTGAACCTTTCAAGAAGTTTTCAGCTCAGGTATCTAAAGACACTAGTTCTTTACAGTATGAAAATGATGATATTATGAGATTGAATTTCCTTGATGATTATGGTATCGCTTGTTGTGTATCTGCTATGACTCCAGGAAAAGATATTCAATATTTCGGGGCGAGGTGTAATCTTCCTAAAACACTTTTATATTCTCTAAATGGTGGTAGAGATGAGATTACTGGTAATCAGGTAGGGCCTAACTTTAGCCCATATCAAGAAGATATACTTGATTATGATAATGTTATGGAGCGCTTTGGTCACTTTTTGGACTGGCTTTCAGAAAAATATGTTGATGCTTTAAATATAATTCACTATATGCATGATAAATACGCTTATGAGGCAGTACAAATGGCTCTTCATGATACAGTAGTTAATAGAATTATGGGCTTTGGTGTTGCTGGATTATCTATTATAGCAGACTCTCTAAGCGCTATTAAATATGCAGAAGTGAAAGCAATTAGAAATGAAGATGGATTAATAACAGATTTTGAGATAAATGGTGAATACCCTCAGTATGGTAATGATGATGATAGAGTAGATCAAATTGCTATTGAAGTTGTTAAGATGTTTATGACAAAACTAAAACAAAATCAATTATATAGAAATGCAATTCACTCTATGTCTATCTTAACAATCACTTCAAATGTAGTATATGGTAAAAAGACAGGTGCTACTCCTGATGGAAGAAAAAGAGGAGAGGCGTTTGCACCTGGTGCAAACCCAATGCATGGTAGAGATACTTCTGGAGCTATAGCATCATTGAACTCTGTTGCAAAAATACCATATGAGTACTGCCAGGATGGCATCTCAAATACCTTCTCGATTGTACCTGATGCACTTGGTAAAGACAAAATTGCACAGATTGATAACATGGTAGCAATTTTGGATGGATATTTTGATCAGGGAGCACATCACTTGAATGTAAATGTGCTTAAAAGAGAAACACTCCTTGATGCTGTAGAGCATCCTGAGAAGTATCCTCAATTAACCATTAGGGTATCTGGTTATGCTGTTAACTTTATTAAATTAACTCCTGAACAACAACAGGAAGTTATCGGCAGGACTTTCCACAGAAATATGTAGTTAATATAATAATTTAAAAACTAAGATCCTCGTTTATAATTTATAAACGGGGATACTTTTTCTTTTACAAAGAAATACTAATTTTAGATGAAGGGGGAGATAGATAAATGCAAACAGGATATATACATTCCATTGAAACTTTTGGAACAAGAGATGGTCCAGGTATAAGATTCGTTGTTTTTATGCAGGGCTGTCCCATGAGATGTTTATATTGCCATAACCCCGATACCTGGAAATTAAAAGAGGGTAAAGAAGCAAGAGTTGAAGAATTAATCACTAAATTAAAAAGAAATAAACCATATATTATTAAATCAAATGGTGGTTTAACTATTTCAGGTGGAGAACCTACCATGCAATTTGAATTTACCCTGGAATTATTAAAAATGGCTAAAGAAGAAGGATTTCATACTGCTGTAGATACCTGTGGTTATATAGCCAAAGATAAGTTTAGAGAAATGATACCATATATAGATCTGGTATTATTGGATATAAAGCAGATAGATGATCTCAAACATCAAGAACTTACAGGGGTAAGTAATAATAAAACCCTGGAAATAGTTTCACTCCTTGAAGAAGAGGAACAAGATTACTGGATTAGATATGTACTTGTACCTGGATATACTGATAAAAGAGAAGACCTGAAAAAATTAGCAGATTTTTTATCCACAAAAAAACATATGGTAAAATTTGAGTTATTACCTTATCATAATTTAGGTGCTCACAAATGGCAGGAATTAGACCTTGAATATCAATTAGAAGAGGTGCTTCCCCCTGAAGAAGAGAAAATTAAAGAAATCATTGATTTCTTTAAAGAATATAATATAAATATTGAATAAAAAAAGGAAGCACATATTGTGCTTCCTTTTATCATTTAATTAATGATTAATGATATATACTAAGAATAAGTATTAATACTTATTATGCATTTCCAGTCATTACAGATGAGATAGTTTGATTAACAGTTTGCATAATCTGGTTGAATTTTTGTTGTGCCTCCATAAAAGCATTTACTTTCTCATTTGCCTGCATTTTAGCTTGCATTGATTGTAAATCTTTTTGATCTTCTGGAGTAATCGCTTTTCCGTTAGACTGAGCCATTTGTAAGCGTTTTTGTTTGGCACTAAATTCGTCTAATAAGGTTTTTGCTTCCTCATCCTCATACATATTTGTTTCAGCGGTTTTTAACTCTTCGTACTCACTAGATTCTACAATAGCCTCACCAAGAGACTTTGCTTTTTCCATAATTGACATCATAACACCTCATTTTAAATTTCAAATTCTTAATTATTCTTACGTACTTAATGTTAACACTTCTTTCTTGTACTGTCAAATTGCTTCAAATAATAATAAGTAACTAAGTAATAAACGCAAGAAGAAATTAATACTATTAAGTGTGTAAAATGTAATTCATGCAGGAATATGATAATTTGTGGATAATTATTATATGTATATCTAATTTGTGAGGGGAGAATTAGCAGGTGAACATCTTTAAATATTGTATAAAAGCAATATTGTTTTTATTAGTATTAATTGTTTCTATTATAGGAGTCAGATATATGCTTATTAGTCATCGTATAAGAAATGATATAGTAGAAGTTTATAAGTACGAATACGTTCTGGAAACTCTTATTATAGAAGGTACACCTACTATAAGGCAGGAAATAAGCTGTGGATATGCAAGCATTGAATGGCTGACCAGTTTTTTAGGGAATACAGTAAGTGAAGAAGAACTGTATCAAATTTATGAGGGTGGGATCGTTACAAGTACTAGCAGAGGCTTTGAAAAAGAATTAAGTAAACGTTTAGCAGATAGTTATAGTGTAAGAAGGATAAGTAATGTTCCTGACTCAGAAATAATTAGAGAAATACATAATAGTTTAAATAATGGGCTTCCAGTACCTTTTTCTTTTGCTGCAATAGATGATTGGAATAGACCAAATTATACTCTACACTTCTCTATTGTGACAGGATTGGATATTGAAAATGATCAAGTATTGGTGTCCAATGTTTATGGCTATGAAGAAGTTTATTCACTTAATGATTTTCTTGAGAGTTTAAAATTTAAAAACTTTCGCAATATGCCTTTTTTTATAAGGGGAGGCATAATTCTAGGTATTTTTGAACGAAACACAGTCTATATAATTGAGGAAGTTTCATAAGGTATTGTTTAGTAATTAGATCCGTAAAATATCTACTATCTAAAGTCTGTTCTAAAAGAATAAGAGTAGTTAAAAATACAGATAATAAAGTGAGTTCTTAGTTTCAGAAAGATTTTTTTCTGAAACTTAGTAGAAAGAGTCCAGGTAAATAGAATCTTGAATTATTAAGGAGTTTTATAGTGAATGATCAAGAACATTTTAGGAATTTTAGCAAGCAAAGGATGGAGATATTTAAAGAACTGGTAAGATATGAATGGAAAGATCATTTGACAAATCATGATTTAGAGGAAATAGCTACTAATATAGTCCAAAAATATAATTATAAAGATGAGAAGATTCCTTTTATAAAGGATCATATTAGGGTAGCAATGGGTTTGGATCCTAATCATAGTGATACTTTTAAAAATGAATTAGATATTCTAAGGAAAGATCATAGAATTAAAAGTCCAATTTTGACCAAAATAGAAGGGGTTTGTGAAAATTGTGGAGAAGAGTACCAAAGCTTTAATTGTTTTGATTCCTGTAAATATGATGCTCATATCTATCAAAAAAGTACTGGTCCCCTTATAATAAAAGATGAATGCCTTAATTGTGGACGGTGTACCTTGAATTGCACTTTTGGTGCTCTTGCTGATAAGATTGAATTTATTCCCCTGATTGATATATTAAAAGATGAGGGAAGTAAAGTTTTTGCAGCTGTTGCCCCTTCTATTGCTGGACAGTTTGGTGATGATATATCCATGGGTCAATTAAGGACAGCATTTAAACTAATGGGTTTTGAGGATATGGTCGAGGTAGCCTTGTTTGCAGATATCTTAACTATTAAAGAAGCTTATGAGTTTGATCAATTAGTAAAGTCTAAAGATGATTTTTTCCTTACTAGTTGTTGTTGTCCTGTATGGATAAATATGATAGAGAAAAAATATCCTGAATTATTTGAGCATATGTCACCGGCAGTCTCTCCAATGATTGCATCTGGTAGATTTCTAAAAAAATTATATAATGATGCTAAGGTGGTTTTTATTAGTCCATGTACTGCCAAAAAAGCTGAAGCCAAGGATACCCGTGTTGAAGATGCAATAGATTTTGTATTGACTTATCAAGAGATAAAAGAAATTTTTGATGTTTTAGATATCAAGCTTGAAGAACTTCCAGAAGACGATAAAGATCAGGCTTCTTTTGCTGGTAGAGTTTATGCCAGGACAGGTGGTGTTAGTCTTTCGGTTAAAACAGTAGTGAATCGCATTGCACCAGATAGATTAATAAATCTAAAGGCAAAAAAAGTCCATGGTGTTAAGGGCTGTAAAGAAGTATTAGAGCAGTTAAAAAATGGTGAAAATATAGGAGCCAATTTCATTGAAGGTATGGGATGTATTGGTGGTTGTGTAGGTGGTCCTAAGACAAATATAGAATTTGAAAAGGCTACTTCCATTGTCAATGAATATGCTGAGGATTCATTAATAATGACTCCTATGGATAATATGAATATTATAAAGATACTTAAAGAGTCTGGTTTAAGTGATTTTGATGATATTTTTCAGAAAGAGGAGATTGTTGAATTATTGTTAAGGGAAAAGATAGAAGTAGTTACATAATTCAATTGTTAATGTAATTATTAATATGCCACTATAGGGTTGGATTATAGGAGCAATTATAGGTTTTATATAGAAACTTTATTTAGAAAAATAAAAAAATACAAAAAAATAAAAATAATCCTTGACAAGGACAAGTATCCATAGTTATAATGTAATAGTATTAAAATTATGAAAATATATAGAAAAAAGGAGGTCGTGTGGAATGATTCGCTTTAGAGGAAATATACATAAGTTTAATAGTAATATGAAAATTGTTGATTTTTTCATCAATACGAAAGATACAAAATTAAATATGAAGACACGACCTGTGTTCCTATAGACTATACTTATCTTAATTATTTAACTTTAAGTTTATTTTGATAACATTACCACAGGATGTGTTTCCTGTGGTTTTATTATGCCATAAGTCCTTTACAAAAATTAAGGAATGAAAGTTTCACTTATATTTTCAGCATTTCCTTGATATATATAAATTGTCAAGAGGGCGATACTGAATTTTTCCTTACTGGGAATAGTTTTAGTAAAGATTCAATAAGATGATATAACCACAGTTAGCTAAAATACTGTGGTTTTTTTATTGCATAAGTATATTGTAGTATTTATCTGAATTCTATATATTTTGCATTAAGGGTCTTATGCAGGAGGTTTTAAAAGATATTATTTGGGGTGATACATATGAAGAAAAATAAAAATTTGAATTTAATCTGGCATCATATGAAAGGTAAAAGGCTGTTATACATTGGGGCAATTATAAGTATTGGAATAGCAACTTTTTTTCAAATTGTTAATCCATTAATAGTAAGAACTACAATTGATTCAATAATCGGTGATCAAGCATTTGAATTACCTGCATGGATTATACGTTATATACCGGATCTTAGTATAGAGAGTAATTTGTTTAGAACATTATTAGTTGCAGGGATATTAATAGTAGTAATGACTGGCTTTAATGGTTTGTTTTCTTACTTTAGAGGCAAGTGGTCTGCTATTGCTTCTGAATCTATTGCAAAGAGCTTAAGAGACGAAATATATAATCATCTACAGCACTTACCTTATGCATATCATGTGCAAGCCAAAACAGGTGATTTAATACAACGTTGTACTTCTGATATAGAACAAATAAGGATGTTTTTAGCTCATCAATTAGTGGAAATAGCAAGAGCAGTTTTTATACTTCTTTTATCACTATCAGTTATGATTAGATTACATGTTAGGCTTACTTTGGTAGCTATGGCGGTAGTTCCAATTATTATAGTTTTTTCCTACTTCTTTTATGGCAAGGTTAAGAAGACCTTTAAAGATGCTGAAGAAGCGGAAGGAGAAATGTCTACAGTCTTGCAGGAAAATTTAACTGCTGTTAGAGTGGTTCGGGCTTTCGCAAGAGAAAAGCATGAGTTTGAAAAATTTGATAAAAAAAGTGGACTCTTTAGGGATAAAGGCTATCGGGTTTTAATATATCTGGCCTGGTTCTGGTCATTGACAGATTTAATGAGCTTAGGGCAGATGGGGGCAGTCCTGGTAGTAGGTGTTTATTGGTCCACAGTGGGAGAGTTAACTTTAGGAACTCTAGTAGCTTTCATTACCTATGAAGGAATGTTGTTATGGCCGGTTAGGCAATTAGGGCGTATCTTAACTGATCTTGGCAGGACCCAGGTTGCTACCACTCGTATTGTTGAGGTTATTGATGAGCAAGTAGAAGTGGAAGAAGGAAAGGCTCTAAAGCCTGAAATTACAGGAGAAATTAAGTTTGAAAATGTTTCATTTGCTTATGAGGATGCTCCTATTTTAGATAGTGTTTCTTTTGAAGTTAAAACTGGTCAGACAGTTGCTATATTGGGACCTACTGGTTCTGGAAAAAGTACTTTGGTCCATTTATTATCCCGTCTTTATGATTGTCAGAAGGGCAGTATTAAGATAGATGGATATGATATCAAGGATATTGAACGTAAATGGCTGAGAAAACATATCGGTCTGGTTTTGCAAGAACCCTTTCTTTTTGCCAGAAGCATTAAGGAAAATATTACTTTTGCTAATAGCGATGCAGATGAAGCCGAGATGATTGAGGCGGCTAATAATGCATCAATTCATGATGTCATTCAGGAATTTGATAAAGGATATGATACATTGGTAGGGGAAAGGGGTGTTTCCCTATCAGGTGGGCAAAAACAGAGAATTGCTATTGCTAGAACAATTATCAGAGACTGCCCTATCTTAGTCTTTGATGATTCCTTAAGTGCAGTTGATACAGAGACAGATGCCCGTATTCGAGCTGCTCTTGATGAGAGGAGCAAGGAAGTAACTACTTTTATTATCTCTCATAGAATAAATACACTAGCTTCAGCAGATATGATCTTAGTGATTGAAGAGGGGAAAATAGTGCAAAAAGGAGATCATCAAAAATTAATTCAGGAAGAGGGAATGTATAAGAGGGTATGGCAACTACAGAATGAAGGACTTTCAGATATAGGGGCTGTTTAATAAGGGGGGATTACTATGTCAGAGTTTAATGAGGAAAGCTATAATAAAAGTCTTGACTTAGCTTTATGGAAAAAGCTAATTAAGTATATATTACCACATAAGAAAACATTGCTTGTTATCGCTATAGCAATGATGTCCACAGCTGCAGTAGATGCAGTGTTTCCACTTATGACAAAGCGAGCTATTGATAATTTTGTTGTGCCTGGGCAAACAAATGGGCTGGGTATTTTTGCTCTAAATTATGCTGGTCTTGTCTTATTGCAGGGATTAAATGTATGGGTATTTATTGCTTTTGCGGGTAAATTGGAAGTCTATCTGGCTTATGATATTAGAAAAGTGGGTTTTGAAAGGCTACAAGAATTATCATTTTCATATTATGATAAAAAAGCTGTTGGTTGGTTAATGGCCAGAATGACCTCGGATATCAGGAAATTAGGTCAAATTATATCCTGGGGTTTTGTAGATGTAGTCTGGGGTTTAATTATGATGGTTTTCATGTTTCTTTTGATGCTAATTCATAATGTCTGGCTGACTTTAGTAACAGTTTCGGTTATGCCAGTGATGTTTATTGTAAGTGTATATTTTCAGAAGAGGATTTTAGCTGCTTATCGTAAAGTGAGAAAGACGAATTCAAAAATTACGGGCTCCTTTAACGAAGGTATTACTGGGGCAAAAACTACCAAAACTTTAGTGAGAGAAGAAGAAAACCTTGATGAATTCTCAAGTCTTACAAATGATATGAGGAGCTCTTCTATCAGGGCGGCAATACTGTCTGCTCTTTACTTTCCTATTGTATTAACACTAGGGAGTGTGGGTACAGGATTAGCTTTGTATTTTGGTGGTAGGGGGGTATTTTTAGAGAATATTGATTACGGTACTTTAGTTCTTTTTCTTTCATATACAACTCTCTTTTTTGAACCAGTGTTTCAACTAGCTAGGGTCTTTGCTGAGTTTCAAAACGCTCAGGCTTCTGCTGAAAGAACACTTTCTATGATTGAGACTGAACCGGAGATTCAAGATAGTGAAGAAATTATTGAAAAGTATGGAGATAGCTTTAATCCTAAGCGAGAAACTTGGCCTGAGTTGAGAGGGAATATTACTTTTCAGAATGTTTCCTTCTACTATACTGAAGAAGAAAAGGTTCTAAAGGACTTCAATCTAGAGGTTAAATCTGGAGAAACTATAGCTTTAGTGGGTGAGACTGGTTCTGGTAAAAGTACTATAGTTAATCTATTATGCCGTTTTTATGAGCCAGTAAAAGGAAAGGTACTGATAGATGGTGTTGATTATCGAGAAAGATCTCAAAGCTGGCTCCATGAGCATTTAGGCTATGTATTGCAGTCACCACATTTGTTTAGTGGTACTATAAGAGAGAATATAGCTTATGGTAAGTTAGATGCCAGTGATGAAGAGATTGTAGCCGCAGCTCGTCTGGTAAATGCCCATAATTTTATCAGCAAATTAGAGAAGGGTTATGACACCGAGGTAGGAGAAGGTGGCGGGCTATTATCAACAGGAGAAAAGCAGTTGATTTCGTTTGCTCGAGCTGTTATTGCAAATCCTAGAATTTTTGTACTTGATGAGGCAACTTCTTCAATAGATACAGAAATGGAAAGGATTATTCAAGAAGCAATAAACAATATTCTTGAAGGTAGAACAAACTTCATTATTGCTCATCGACTTTCAACGATACAGTCAGCTGATAGGATTTTAGTGGTTAAAGATGGCCGGGTAATTGAAGAAGGTAATCATCAGGAATTAATGAAAAATGAAGGATATTATTATAAGCTATATACAAATCAGTTTATGGAAGAAATGCAAAGGACAGTTTCCTAAAATATAATAAAAGACCTGTAACTTAATAAAAGATTACAGGTCTTTTGAATATAATTTAATAGAACTTTTTTCATTTTATAAATAAATTAAAGTTATATTTTGTTGAATTCTAGCACAAATCTTTGGTATAATAATACAGTAGACAAAACTTTTTTGCTTTTATTATAAGATAAAGAGATGTTTATAAAAGAGTGCTTAGAACTATATTTATTTATTAAGAACTATATACTTTAAGGTGGTTATTATTATGCATATTAATAATGGGAAAAAACCTGAAGATACAAGGGTAGTTGTTGGTATGTCAGGTGGTGTTGATTCATCGGTTGCTGCATTAATTTTAAAGGAGCAGGGCTATGATGTTATTGGAGTTTTCATGAAAAATTGGGAAGAGAAAGATGATGAAGGTGTTTGTACAGCTACTGAAGATTATGAAGATGTAAAAAAAGTAGCTCATCAAATAGGTATTCCTTATTATACTGTTAATTTTGAGAAAGAATATTGGGATCGAGTTTTTGAGTATTTTCTTGAAGAATTTAAGAAAGGAAGAACTCCCAATCCAGATGTTATTTGTAATAAAGAGATTAAATTTAAGTCTTTTTTAAATTATGCTATGAAACTTGATGCAGATTATTTAGCTACAGGACATTATGCTAATATTGATAAGCAAGACGGTCATTATCGTCTCTTAAAAGGTAATGACGATAACAAAGACCAGACCTATTTTCTCTGTACTTTAGGACAAGAACAATTAGAAAAGACTCTTTTCCCTATTGGTGATATAGAAAAGGACAAGGTTCGAGATATAGCAATTAAACATGGTTTGAAAACTGCAGAGAAGAAGGATAGTACAGGAATATGTTTTATTGGTGAAAGAAATTTCACAGATTTTTTAAGCAATTATTTTCCTGCTCAAAAAGGTGAAATCAAGACTCTCTCTGGGGAAGTAGTGGGAGAGCATCAAGGTTTAATGTATTATACTTTTGGACAACGTCGAGGCCTGGGTTTAGGTGGTGGAATTGGTGATGGTTCTGGGCGTCCCTGGTTTGTAGCAGATAAGGATTTAGAAAGAAATATACTATATGTTGTCCAGGGCTCAGATCACTCTGCCTTATTTTCTGTTGGATTATGGGCTTCTGACCTACATTGGGTAAAAGGAGAGGCAGCAGAAAAAGAGTTTGCATGTAAAGCTAAGTTTAGATATAGACAGAAAGATCAAGGGGTTAAAGTAAAACTTGAAGGAGACAAGTGTAAAGTTACTTTTGATAAGGAGCAAAGAGCAATTACTCCTGGTCAGTTTGTTGTATTTTATCAGGGAGATGAATGCTTAGGTGGAGGTGTTATTGATAAAATAATTAAATCATAAAAATAGTTTAATTTACACTGGAAGGGAGGTAATAAAAATTAGTACAAAGATATTGGTGGTAGAGGATGAATTACAATTAGCACGTTTAATGGAACTTGAACTTGAACATGAGGGTTATAAGGCGGTGGTTAAGCATAATGGCAAGGATGCTTTAGAAATCTTAAAGGAAGAAGACTTTAACATTGTATTGCTTGATATTATGCTTCCAGAGATTGATGGTATTGAAGTGTGTAAAAAAATTCGCAAGTTTTCTGATATAC